>JBFMFJ010000306.1:0-4796 GCA_040752235.1 Candidatus Zixiibacteriota bacterium
CGGAAAAAAGTGACGAGTATCCCGAAATTACGATGATTTTCGAATCGGGATATGTCTCTTTGGCGAACTTGACCACTTCCTCGCCGGATACTCTGGGCATTTTCATGTCGGTGATGATAAGATCATATTTCCCGACCTTAAGCTTTTCAATCGCCTCATCACCGTCGGCGGCCTTGTCGACGTTGAAATCCTCCAGGACATCGGCGAGAAATTCTCGCATGACCTGTTCATCATCGACAACCAGAATATTTTTTGTTGCGACGTCTTGCATATTCCAATTTCTTTTTATATTCCCTATAAATTAATTGTCGGCCGAACAAGTTATTTTCTCCACCGGAATTATAACCGTGAAGGTGGTGCCTTCTCCCAGTTTGGACCTGACCTTTATCTCGCCGCCATGCTCCTTGATAATCCCATAGCTGACCGACAAGCCCAGACCGGTTCCCTTACCGACCTCCTTGGTGGTGAAGAAAGGCTCAAATATCTTCTTGAGGTGTTCTTCTCTTATGCCCTTGCCGGTATCGATTACGGCGATTTCCACCGCTCCCGGGAATTCGCCCAAAGGCGGGGCAAAGCGGGTTGTCAGGACTATTTCGGTGCCCGGGTTGGATGCGTGCATGGCATTGATAATAATATTCGTAAAGACCTGCTGGAGCTGGCTGGGATGCCCTTTGATTTTGGGCAGACCGGGATCCAGGTTTTTCACCAGCGTAATCTGATTCATCATCAGTTGATGTTCCACGAAAGTGAGCGTATCCTCGACCACGGCATTGATATCGACATCGTCGAATTCCACCGTCTGTGAGGTCCGCGAGAATTTAAGCAGGTTCTGGACAATGGCTTTGCAGCGGCGCGACTGAGTCTCGATGTCACGGAGATATCTCTTATATGATTCGATATCCTTGTCGCTGATGTTGTCGGCGCATTTATTCTGGATCTTTTCCAGCGTGAATTGAG
Source organism: Candidatus Zixiibacteriota bacterium (assembly GCA_040752235.1). Classification (GTDB taxonomy): domain Bacteria; phylum Zixibacteria; class MSB-5A5; order GN15; family PGXB01; genus PGXB01. The sequence goes on from JBFMFJ010000306.1 coordinate 958, forward strand.
CATAGCCCAGGATACCGCCCAGAGGATTATTCAACTCGTGAGCGACACCGGCCGCAAGCTGGCCGATAGCGACCATCTTTTCGGATTGAATCAATTGAGTCTGAGCCTCTTCCAACTCTCTGGTTCGTTCGATAATTTTTTCTTCCAGATTGCGGTTGCACTCTTCTATTTCATCCTGAGATTTCTTCAGGGACTCAATCATACGATTGAATGAAGTGGCAAGCAAACCGATTTCATCATTACGGTTGATGTCCACCGCCTTGGTCAAATCACCCTTCGATATCTGGTCGGTGACTTCCACCAGGGACTCAATCGGCCTCGTGATTATCCTGACAAACGCAGTCATCAGAATAATGGCGGAAAGCACGACGATAAAGGTCAGCAAAGTCGAAGCGGTTTGCGACTTGGTTACCTCGCGGCTGAGATTGGAATATGTCAATCCGACTCTGACCTCACCGATAACCTCACGAACATAACCTTCTTCGCCGGAAGAATAATCATAAACCGATCCCAGGTTTTCACGTGATACTGATTGGCGGACCGTTTCCACCGGGTACGACAACTCCATGAATTTGCTGCCGTTACTGGCAACGTAATCCGTTTTCTGGAACTTGCCCGTATTTTCGACTGTTTCCTGAGCCCTGTCGATGATTTTTGCATCGGCGTATGATTCGCTTCCGGTTTCGGCAAGTACCCGGCCATCGCTGGCCAAAACCTTGACATAAATGATATCATTGGCACGGGCGACGCCTTTAATAAGGTTCTCGAGCTCCATGGTGGATTCCAGAATAACCCCGTATTCAGCGTTGTAAGCAAGATTAGCCACCAGCGCCTGGCCCCGTTTTTCCAGTTCATTGCTATAAATTTCATTCTGTCGCTTGATAAGGTAACCGCTTATAATCAACATACTTGCGACGATGACAAGCGAAACAACCGTAACGAATCGTTCCCGAAGCCCGAGACGTCTTAATGATCCAAAGAGGCTCATCTGTACACCTCCTTGGCCACGGCCGCTAAATCATCGGGAATTTGAACCGCAATATGTCTGGCGGTCTTCTCGTTATAATGGAACCAGATAATGGTCGGCACAGCCACCGGAATGTCGGCGGGCTTTTGCCCTTCCAGCACTTCACAGGCTATTTTCCCGGCCTGACGCCCGATATCCTTATAATCATATTCCAGTCCAAAAAGCGCCCCAGACTCCACCATATTCCCCGAGAAGCCCATAAACGGCTTGGCGTTACGCAGTGTGTTAAGGAGAATAAAGCGAGTCGAACGAGGCGAATATATTTGTCCGTCCGCCACCGACCAATAACCGTCGACAATCTGGTTCAGACTGTCGAGCGCGACGGGAATATCTTTTTCAGAGGTAATAAGGACGGCATGAAGCTCTAAGCCGGCGTTTCGTGCCAGAATTCTGGCCGGCGGTATCAGATTCTGAGTTTCTTCAGTATAAAGAACCCCGATTTTTTTCAGGTTTTTTATGACTTTTTTGAAATAGTTGAATTGAATATCGGGGGGAATATCAAGTGAGGCCCCGGTGATATTGCCGCCCGGGTGCTGCAGTGACTTGACAAATTCCGAGGTTTCCGGATTTAGAACAGCCGAAAAAATAATCGGCTTATCCTTTATCCTGTCCGAGACTATCTTGGTCGCAAATGAGCCGACCGTCAAGACCATCGCCGGATTGGAATTCCTGACCGCCTTTATTTGAGCTTCGATCTGGCCCGCATCGGAGGTGAGCAGATATTCGGTAAAAACCGCATCCGGGTATTTCCCCCCGATGGAGCTGGTAATGCCCCGAATAGTCCGCAGAGTGGCTTTAAGGCTATCGGAATACACAATGGAGAGATTAATCGGTTCGGCCAGGACATCGGCGGCCAGGCTGAAAAGAATAATAGTAAGATATACTAATAAGGATATTTTTGCCTTAAATGACTTCAATGTCCAGTTTCCTTAGAATATTGGGTATGAAACTATTTCTTTCGCAGTCCACCTTGTCCCTGCCTCCAAAGCCGGAGCTTAATTCAATTTGATTATCGGGTTATTACACAAAAACTTGATTCAGGCCGATAAAATAGTTTAAGAATTGCGCCGGAATTTCAAAGTCCGGCCACAAAATGAAAAATTCTATAATAAAGTATGTTAAAAAATCTGAACGAAAGACGATACAATGTAGAAGAAACCAGAGTTTCTGGTTAGGCAGATAAAATGTCATTAAAGAACGCAACCATGAAATTTAAAAAACGCTTTGGCGATAGCAACCGTTTGCAGGGAGGGTTCGTCTTGAATACTCAAAATCGCGCACTGCAACTATGTACGGTGACAGTACTACTGTTACTGCTGCCAGTACTGCTATCGGCCGGAACATCCGGCAAAATTGCCGGTATCGTTGAGGATGAGAGAACAGGCGATCCGATTCCCGGGGCGACCATAAGAATTCCCGGGACCGATGTTGCCACTCAGACCGACCTTGATGGTGAATATTTCATTATCAATCTTCCGGCCGGAACCTATTCCGTGTTAGTCTCGAGCATCGGCTTTCAGACTATCGAAAAGGAAAACGTCAGGGTCCTCATGGACCTGACAACCCCGGTCGACTTTGCACTGCAGCAAGTCGAAGTACCTCTGAAAAGGCAGGTCCGGGTTTATGCCGAACGGCCCCCGATTCAAAAGGACCTGACGGCATCCCGTACCATCATGACCGCCGACCGTCTTAATTATACACCCAATAATCTGACGGTTCAGAGTGTCATTTCCAACATGGCCGGAACAATCGTGGATCACAACAACAATCTGCATGTCCGTGGCGGACGTGCCGGTACGATCACGTACCTGTATGACGGGTTTTCCGTTCAGGATCCGTTTGCCGGAAGTTCCGGAATAAGGATCATGCCGGATGCCCTCGAAGAGATCAACCTGACCTCGGGCGGATTCCCGGCCGAGTACGGAGAGGCTTTGTCCGGTATCGTTAATGTCGTGACCCGCGAGGGAACCATGGATTATCACGGCAAACTGAAATTATATGACGGCTACAGTCACAAGTACGATGTCAACACCGCCTCATATGGTGATCTGACCAGGACAAATAATAACGCCGCCAGCTATAATTTCTCGGGTCCGCTGCCGCGTCTGTTCAGTCGTCGATCGACATTCTTCATGGCCGGCGAATATCGCCATGACGACGGTTATCTTCCGCATAATGAACTGGAGCAGTATACCCAGGCTGGGAAATTCAATCTGCAGCCGACGCCCAATCTGAAGCTGACCGCAATCGGCAGTTACTATCGCGGAAATTCCGATGATTATATGCACCGTGATGTCAACGATCTTTCATACGATTTCAACCTGGACGGGTTGACCATCTCCAAGTCGGAAGCCTACCTGTACGGAATGAAAGGTAATTATAACCTGAATGAAAAGTCGATTCTCGGCTTCTCCTACAACCATTTTTACACCTGGACCAAGAGTGCACCCGAGGCTCTGTATGACACTTACTGGAGTCAATGGCCAGGATACTCCGAGGATTCAAACGGTGTATATAATGGTACAATACATGAGGACAATTACCAGTTTGCGCAGGAATACTGCCTGACAGGATTTACCTACGGCGATGATTTCCTGCCGGTTTACAGGGAGCGCTATACCGGCTATGACGCTGTCGCCATGAACTTTACCAGCCAGGTCAATAAATTTCATCAGGTCCGGGCAGGGGCGGAGTTCCGGGATTATGAAATTTTCTGGGATCAAAAGCAGTTCTTTAATTCTTCTCCTTACGGAGAGAAATATAAACAAACCCCGAAATATGCGATGGCTTTCATCCAGGATAAACTGGAATT
>JBFMFJ010000307.1:0-4768 GCA_040752235.1 Candidatus Zixiibacteriota bacterium
GATGAAGTCTAAATCTCTGGATGCCCTCAAGCTGGAATACGAAGACCTGCTTGGTCGCTATCACGAGATCGAACAACTTCTCCCTGAAGTGAAGCAGATTCCTTCATTTCTGGTGCAGTTACACACTGCCTCCTCGTTGACCGGAACAAAGATAACCAGGATCGAACCCAGGCCGGCGGCGCCGGAAAACTTCTATAATGTAGCCGGGTTCGAGATTGAGATGACGGGAAGTTATCATGATTTCGGTAAATTCATTGGTTATGTGGCGAATTTCCCGTTTATCGCCAATATCTCCGATGTTGAGATAACGGCGGCGCTGGCGCCGAATAGCAATGCGTCGGCTAATAAAAATGACAACAAAACCGTCGGTCCAAAGAAGACCATTAACGCAAAATTCGTTCTCTCCACTTATTTTGTGAAGCCGGAGGAGCGTTTGCAGGAACTGGTTATATAAGCTGCGGGAGGAGTAATAAAGATGAAAAATACACTTTATATAATCTGTCTATTACTGCTGGCTGTCCCCGCGGTTTATGGCGATGCCGATGTCGATGCCGTCAGGCTTGATCGACAGAACGGCGAGCTTGTTGTCCGGATCGACGCCTCCTCTCAGTTCCAGTTTTCGCATCAGACAGAGGAAGCCAAGGACGGCAAACCGTTCCGCGTCATTGTTGATCTTTTCCCGGCGGTTCATAAACTGGGGCAGAAATCATTTGTTGATCTTCCCCCGGCGATTGTCCAGGCGATCAGATCAAGTCAGTATGCCGTGGAACCCAATAAGACGGTCCGCGTGGTTCTCGATCTTAAGGAAGAATCGGTCTACAGAATCGAGAAGTCCGGGAATTCGATATTCATATATATCCCCGATTCGAAGGGAGCTGATTTCCCGGCCTGGTCGAGCGCCGAACAACTGAAACCGCACAGCCCGGTCGAGAAACCGCCGGCGGTCGCCGAAAAGAAAGCCCCGGTGAAGACCGAGCAGCCAAAACCGCAAATGACGGCGGCTCCCGAATCCAAACCGAAGGTCGAGACGAAGGCTGCACCGCAGGTTGCGACGACGCCGCAAACGGCGGCGCCGGAAACAACCTTTATAAAGCCGCAGCGCTCCGGTCTCGTCGAACAGGATTGGGTGCAGTCTAATAATACACCGGCACCGGTATCAACACCGGTGGTTGCCAAAGCGCAAGAGAAACCGGCCGTCGAGAAAAAGGTGACGGTCAAATCTCCCGAGACAACCAAACCTTCATCGGCCGAATTAAAATCCGATCAGCCGGTGAAAAACGAAGTCAAAGAGAGCACCGAATCGGTGACTCCCAAGACTGAATTGACCGCGACAGAACCCAAAAATACGAAGAGCGAAGTCAAGTCGGCTGCTCCCGTGGTAAAACCGGAAACGGAAGAAACCGCTCAGGTTGAGCCGAATGAAGCCGACACTACACCGGCTCAGGATAATCCGGCTCAGCTGGTTGTCAAGGAACAGCCGGAAGAGGAACAGGAAGAGGAAGACAGCAAGTCAACCTCGCGTTTCCGTCGTCAGCCTGCTTTTCCAGCCAAGTTGAAAGGTACAATTGTCGCTGAATTCCCGAAACGCATGGTTATTCAATACAGTCCCGGCATATCCCGCGATCCCTTTGCTTCATTGATGGATGAGACCAAGCCCTCGGATAACCCGCTGGACAAAAAGATTCCGGATGTGGAAACCGCCCGTCTGGTCGGCGTTCTGGAGTCAAGTGATGGTCAGAATCGAGCTCTGCTTGAAGATATGGAAGGATACGGATTTATTCTCAAATCGGGCGACAAGGTTAAAAAAGGCTATGTATCACAGATCTATTCCGATAAAGCACTATTTCAAATATTCGAATACGGATGGAGTCGCACCGTAGCTCTTCATCTTGACGAAAATGAATGAAAGGCAGGTTAGAATATGAACAGTCTAAAATTCAGCAAATGTCCCTGGGTTGTCCTGATTCTGATAATTGCCGCAGGATTGGTCGGATCGGCTGCTGCGCAGACCGAGGACCCCGGTGCGCCGATAGAAAACCTGTCATTTCAGGCTGCAGAAATCCGGTCGGTCATCAGATTTCTGGCCGATTACGGGCAGGTAAACGTGGTGGTGGCGCCTGATGTTCAGGGAAGCGTTACCATCAATCTTCGCAATGTTTACTGGAAACAGGCGCTTGAGATAATCGGGCGTACCTACAATCTGGCGGTTGTCTGGGAAGACGCCGGGTATATCCGGATTCTCCAGGCGGATAAATTTCGTCAGGAGCAAAGTGAAATCAACAAGCATAACTTCGAGCAGGAAACGCTTGCCAAACTGGAAGTGAAAATCGTCCGGCTGGCGAATACGGCCGCTGCCGATATTAAAGAGTCGGTAAAATCACTTTTGAGTGAGCGCGGCAAGGTTGATTCCGATGAGCATACCAATTCACTGATTATTCAGGAAATTCCGGAAAACCTCCAGAGTGTCGTGAATTTTATTAAAGAGCTTGATAAGCCGGCGCGGCAGATTCGCATCTCCGCCCAATTGCTTGAAATTTATTCCAATGATGATTTCGAACTGGGCGTAAGCTGGGATGCCGCCGGAACCTATCAGCCAAACGCCGATCGTTCCATCACTCAGACCGGATCTCAAGACGGCAGCGGCAGGGTAACTGATCCGTTTATAACATATAGTGTCGGTTTCCTGCAACGCGGCTGGTCGGTCGATGCTATTGTCTCGGCGGTCATTTCCGAGGGCAAGGGTAAGATTATCGCCCACCCGGAAATTACCACGATAGAAAACAAAGAAGCTCGAATCCAGATGGGACAAAAGGTTCCCGTCAAGCAATTTGACGAAGCCGGCAATGTCGTTATCAAATTCGAGGAAATCGGGACCATTCTCAAGGTTACACCGCATATTACGGCCGACAACCAGATACTTATGCATCTGATGCCGGAACGCAGCACTCTTGAGCCTGATGCTACCAGCGGTATTATCATCAATACCAATAATGCCGAGACCAACGTGGTCGTGAATAACGGCCAGACGGCGGTCATCGGCGGTTTGACGACGCAGGACGAAGTCGAAGCGGTCTCCGGTATACCGATTTTGAAGGACATCCCCGTGCTGGGTATGGTATTCCGCTATACCACCAAGACCACGGAGAACCGTGATCTGGTCATATTCGTCACCCCGACCATCGTCGAGAATGATTTGGCCGGTGTTGAAACGACTCCATAAGCGCATTATTTTGATACAGAAAAACCCGCCTTTTGGCGGGTTTTTTTATAGTCAAGAAACCGCCCATTTATCCGATAAAAGAAATGATGGGATTTCGCAGGGAAGACAGGAGAAATATTCAATTTTAAACATATCAGGAGTAATCATGAAAGTTACCAGGTATTCACTCAGTATTGCTGTTTTTGCGCTTAGTGCCATGCTTTTGGCCAATCTGATCGGATGCAGCAGTTCAAACAGTGACTCGGATCGGACATCCAGCCTGACAATTGAAACGGTTGCCAGCCCTTCCACCGTTGAAGTCGGCAGCACCACTGTTGTCGAGGCGGTTGTCACTGACGGCAGCAATCCGCTTCCGAACAGGGTTGTCACATTTACCGTTCCATCCGAATATGGCTATTGCACGCCGATTATCGACACTACCGATGAGAACGGCGTCGCCGCGACTGTATTCACATCGATTCAGTCAGGCCTTGCCGTGGTTACGGCCAGAATTTCCGAGACTATTTATCAGACGGTCAATGTTCTCATCAATTCCTCATCGATGCCGAACAGCGGCAACATTGATATTGCCACGACCCCATCGCTGCTCCTGGCCGATGGAATTTCGTCCTCGACATTGACCATAACGGTTCGTGATGGTGCCAACAACCCGGCTCCGGAATCGACCGTGGTCATGCTTGCTGCCGGCGAAAAATTCGATGATATCGACGGCAACGGTTATTTCTCGCCGGGGATCGACAGCATCATTTTTGATGCGATTCCGAACGATCAATGGGACCCGATAGGCATCGTGTCGTCGACAGCCTATGTCCTTGGCAGCAACGGACAGGCGACCGCTCAGTATGTCTCCGGAACCGATGCGGTAACGGTCTATATTCGCGCAACGGTTACCGATGCCGATTTCAGAGGGTATACCGAAAAAAGCCTGCAGCTCACTCCCAATGCTTCTATCAGCAGCATTGCGCTGGCCTGTGATGAAATTCATATGGCCGTCGTTGCCACCGGCGGGATTGAGACAGCCACCCTGTATGCCACAGGCTATGACGCCAATGGCAATCGTGTGCCGGAGGGTCTTGAGATTTCATTCGTTATTACCGACGGTCCGGGCGGCGGAGAACATCTCGGCTCGGTTGGCTACGGTCCTTACATCGCCATCACCAATGGCAACGGTGTGGCCAGTTGTCCGATGGCGTCGGGAACTGTCTCAGGAACAGTAAGAATCCGCGCCTATGCCGAGACCATCCTTTCGGCGGCGACACAGGTTATGATTCATGCCGGCCCGCCTGCCTATATAACGGTAGGGGCCGAAGAATGCAATTCACCGACATGGGACAAGCTTAATGAACGTGTCGGAGTGGTTGCCCTAGTTTCAGATATTTATCACAATCCTGTGGCCGATTCGACGGCAGTTTATTTCAGCTGTGATGAGGGCACGATGGTGGCTCATGAAATGAGAACACAGGAAGAAGAAGGTATCGCTACCAGTTACTGGATTTCGGGTTATGAGGATCTGTCCGCTGACGGTATAGTCCTGATTTATGCCGAAAC
>JBFMFJ010000308.1:0-4748 GCA_040752235.1 Candidatus Zixiibacteriota bacterium
ATAGTTTTGGTCCAGAGAGTATCACCATTGGCATCAGTCCGGATAATATAATAATCAGTGGGATCCATACCGCCATTGCGGAACATCTCGCCGCACATTACAAAGCCGCCGTCACTGGTCTGGTCAAGCCCGTATCCCAGATCGGGCGCTTCATTCTGGTACCTTCTTGTCCAGAGTGAATCGCCCGCGGAGTTCAGCCGGACGAGCCAGAAATCCTCATCCATTGGAGTACTGAATTTTCGGTCTCCGAAGGCCATATAGCCGCCGTCAGCCAGTTGCACGATGTCCCAGCCGGCGCCCACGCCGCCATATCCCTTTATCCACGTCGTGTCACCATATTTATCAATTTTCACAACATATAATGTGCCGGCGGTTCCGATTGCGATCGCTCCGCTGTCGGCGGTTGGAATGACACGGTTGAGGTGTTGAATACCGACCCTGTCTATCAAAAGATGGTTTTGTTTCACACCGGCCGCATCAGTCCTCACAATATTAGCGCCCCAGTCATAGGCTCCCTGGGAGGTCGAATAATAATAAGAGTCACCGACAAAAATATATCCGCCGTCAAGCGTCTGGCAAACACCGGAGCCGTAATCGGTGGTAGTATCGTAATCATAATCCTCATCCCATTGCATATTGCCCGATGCGTCAAGCTTCATGACATAGAAATTGGCGGTTTCGGCACCGAATTGACCGCTGCCGTACCCGGAGACGATCAATCCGCCGTCGGCTGTTTCACTGATACCTCGGGCCTCATCCTCACAATCCTGCACGCCGTAAGTCTTTTCCCAGGCAAAACTCCCGTCCTGGTTCAGCTTGACGATGTAGATATCCCGGTCGCCATGAGCCGTTGAGCCGGTGTAGCCGGCAATGACATACCCATCATCCGAAGTTTCCACGACATACCACGGCCATTCGAAACTGGGACCTCCAAAAGTCCGCGTCCAGAGGGTATCGGGGGCAGTGGCTGAGTTCAGGCTTGATGCCGACAACAGCAATAAAAGGAAAGCGATAACAACCCTACACATAGTGCATCTCCCTTAATGCGGTGTAAATAATTATTCTTTAAAACATCCGCCGGGCGTTTATCTTCTGGTTTATATAAACCGGCGGTTCAAAATATATTAGACCAAATTTTCTTCTCCAAATCCAATTTATGAAATTATTGATAGCTTGACAATGAAAATCGCAGCATTGATAATTCAAACGGTCAAGGCAGAGGGAATTTGTTGAGTTTCTTATTTGTCCATCGACTCATTTGAAAATTTATTTTTTAACAGGCAGTCGAGAGACTCCTGCCCTACATTTGAAATAAATAGCAGGGACAGCACACTGTGCTGTCCACGTATGATTAAGACGGACAGGACCCTTCACTTTGTTCAGGATTTTCAACAGTGTCCTGTCCCTACGTTAATTAGATCAGTTAACTTCTATTCCCAGTGCCAATTATTTCTTATGATACAGCATTTCCGCCGGGATAGGTTGTTTCGGTAGTGATGGGCCGGTTATCGAAGACCCCAGGGCTTTCCCGCCCTTGCATTGGAACATAAGGGCGGTAATCGGATGATACCCGGCTTTGAGTCCTATCAGTCCGGTCATTTCATAATCGCTGTGAAGGCCGTCATTGTCGACCAGCATGGTATCACAGACAAAAAGGCGGCTGCCGTCATCGGAGTTGATCGAAAAGGCGTACACACCGTCAACCGGGACTTTCACATATCCCTTAAAGGTCAGGCCATAGTCTTCATCGCGGGCACGCTCGGGAATAGCTATGGTGTCGGCGATAAAGGTATCGACAACAAAGGTATCGACTGCCTCGGCCGAATCAAAATCGGGCAGGCGTTCCCACTCGGCCTCATAGTACTTGCACTCCAATCCATTTGTTAAGTCAGCGATATCCATGGCATCCCGCAATTCCAGCTTGTTGACCGTCTTGGCGGCTACATAGTCATTATTGAAACCATTTTTGAAGGCACGGGCATTGACGGTGGTACTTGCGCTCACCGTGATTGGCCCTGCATATAAAGCGGATGCATCGGTTGGTTCGGAGCCGTCAAGGGTGTAATGAATTGTCGATCCCGGAATGGGGCTGTTAATCGATATAATCGCCTGTCCGGCGAAGGCTGTACTATCGGCGGCTATCTCTACAATAGAGTTATGGGTTTCATCGTAGAGCGGCTCTGCGGGATTGGTTTCATCGTAAGGAGTTTTGACAAGTGTCGCCGCCATTACTCTGATTCGGTCATTTGCCGGCAGAATCAGGTTTTTGGCCCCGGACGAGATTTTCAAATCTATCAGGTATAAATATGTAAACCTGTATATGTCATTTTCGCAGTCGGGAGTATGACGGTGGGAGGCGTACCAGGCAACCGGCATACGGTTGATATACGACGGTGCGATGCGCTCCGGTGAATCGACCAGTTCGCCGTCGGAAAGCCTGTTGTTCCATTGCCCGATCGGATCGGCATAATCCAGAATGCTCACCTTCGATTTGACATTGTCGACTGCGAAAACAGCTTCGGCCGGACCATCGACCGAGGCGGCAATCAAATACAGGTGATTGAAATCGCCCTCCGGAAGTGTCACATTCTGTCCATTGCATTGCACGGTATTAAAGCTGCTGTCATTTTGTGGGCCGAACACGAAGGGAATATCGAGATAATCGAGTGTATCGGGAAGGAGATCGCCTGCAAGAGTATAGCCATGACCGTCGAAATCACCGTCGCATCTGGCGTCATCCGTGCTGATTCCGTCAATATTGAAGGGGAGATCGACCGTCTTCGTAATTAACTGCGGCAATGATGCACCAATCGGTTCGAGTTTCAATGCGAACGCTTTCGGTTGAAAAGGGGAGAGGGCGAATTCTATGCCGCCCTGCTTTATATCAACCGGGCCGATTTCTTCCTCCTGTCCGTTGACTTCCCGCGCCGATAATGCCGACCTATTGAAAGAAAGACTGACTTTATCATGAGAAATTCCATTCAATTCCCGGACTCTTACGATAATTTCATCGCTGTCCTCAGCCAGTTTTATTGAATTTATCATTACCGAGGGATCGCCTATGGATTTAATGAAGGAATAATTATTGCTCTTCAGCAACCCGTCATGCGGTGTGGTTTGATATGCCGTCAAAGGCTGATTGAGTCGCTCAGCCTGCCAGGCAACACCGCCTTCGCGCCAGTCGCTTTTATGTCCCTGAATGGCGAATTTTATTTTATGATGGCCGTTGTCCTGGGTTCTCTCATCGCCGACCCAATCCCAATCCTCGGTCACGCCCGGAGTATGAATCAAAGTCAGCCGCAATGTTTTCAAATCCGGATGATCCCATCCGTATTTGCTGTCATTTATGACGGCGACACCGTATTTGCCGTCCTTTGATGTCAGATCGGCCCATTTCTGGCCGGGGACTTCATATCTTTTTTCGAAATTCAGACCGCGTTTCATCACACCCAGCCCGATATCATAAACGGCACTATCATTGGGAGCCTTGGTGGATACGGCCAGCTTAAGCAGTTTTTCCCTTTCGTACCAATCGATATCGGTTTCGAATTCGACCAGATCGGCGGCCGCGCCCGATGACAGCCGGACAATTGTCCTGAAAATGGAATTTTCCGTTTGTTGCTTTATCTCGACTGCAACACTGGCTAAACCATTTTCAAGAACTTGTATCCCCGGTTTTCCGACGAACATTTTAAGAGGCTTTGCTATGATATCATCATAATCGATCTCCCAGGCGGGCCAGCGCAGCGGAGTGTTTTGCAAAAATTCATAGCGGATTGGCTCGGAAAGCAATTCTTTTGACATTTTTTTGTCGTAAATGGATGACACTTCGCCTTTTTTATTGATCTTCACGCGGTATCGCTCATTCTCCAATTTCTTCGGGGAAACGGAGAGAGTCGATAGAAGCGGACTGGGTGCTTCCGACGGTCTTAAATCATACACGACATATCCTATTGGAGGAGCGTCAGCTAAAAAGCGAATGTGGAGGGAATCATCGGAGCGCGAAACAATATCGCAAGGATATTCTTTATCGCCTGAGAATAAACGGACATATTCCGGCTTCGTCTCCGGCATATAAACTGTCGCTTCAATGACACCTGAATTTGGAATCGCCAGAGGGTTATATACTACAAGCGGTATCCCATCGACACGTGTATCCAGAGCCGCCGCGGCAGTCTGAACCGCTTTGGTCAACATGGCGGAAAATCTATTCTGACAGAGGATCTCATCATTCCAGGAATATTCATACGCTTCGGGAATACTGGTACCTGTCAGATCATCATGAAATTGATGCCAGAGAAATCGTATCCAGGTGTCGCGCAGCATATCTCTCGGATATTGCTGTCCGCCGAGTATGTACGCTATAACCGAAGCGCGTTCAGTAGCGTCGGCAAGCATTTCATTCTTGCGGTTCCAGCGCTTCATGGTCGCCTGCGATGTATAGCACCCGGTACCATGGCGGGTCATAATTAATTCGCCATCATACATCGGCAGCTTATCCCGGTCGGCGGTCCTGACAAGATTAACGACATCATCGGCGCCGACACTCGTAACCTGTAAAGGGCCGTCGCTATATATCGATTTGCTCAGCCAGTCAACCGATGCCGAGTCGGGGGAGCCGCCCGAGTCCCCGGTTCCGAAGTACATATATGCGGCGTAGAGGCCCGATGTATCACCCTGGCGCTGCGCCGTATTTATCCAGGCGGTGTCTTTGCTCAGGTCACCCTTGATTTCCGAGACATAGGCAC
>JBFMFJ010000309.1:0-4746 GCA_040752235.1 Candidatus Zixiibacteriota bacterium
CAACACAGGGAACACGGAACCACTTGACCGAATTTGTGGTCCAGCAGCCCTTACCTTCGAGAACCGAACCGGGATACTTATCGTTGACATATAAAACATCAAGAAAGTAATCGCCGCCATATCCGCCGCCTGACGGATCCACAACCGGAACCCCCGTAAAATCAGCGCCGTTATTTTGCATTCCGAATCTGGATACAGACGGATAATGATCGGACTCGCATTCGTATGGAACCCCGGAGGTATCGCAAAACGGCGTATATGTATTTGTCAGATTTCTGGCGTAATCCCAGTTAAAGCCGCCATTGTCAGAAACCGATATATACAACTCGGCATTGGCGGTGCCGCTGGGACCGGCCCCGCTCCATCTGGCCGCGGAGCAGTCATTATAAATGCCATTATAGAGGTTTTGGAACTGAACAAACACGGCATAAAATTTCCCGTCACATTCGGACAACATTGGTTTGCCGAGGCTCATTTCGTTCCAGGGCCCGCCTGTGCAAGTACTATCTCGGATAACCTCGGTTGTAATGTCCCAGTTGGCCTCCCTGACCGTTCTTATTTCATTATTAAGCTCGTCCCAGTGAAGCAGGCGCGACCCGTAAAAATTGGTATATATTCCAAGACTGCCGCTGTAGCCAGCGCTATTTATAACCCGGGCCGGCCACAGGGCATGAAGATGATCCTGGCTGTCAATCAGGACTGAAATGTCGCTCTCGGCCAGATAACCGCCCCGCGAGGAGTCATAGGCAGTCATGTTAAGCTTTGGTTGCCAGTTTGCGCCCAGGTCAGTTGAAATCATATAGTAGATGTCGTTTATTCGTTGACTGCTGCCAAGATCAATGTCTTCCCAGTCACGAGTCACCGATTCGGGATCGCCGGGATAATTTCCCGGCGGGGCCAGCCAGATCAGGGCCGCTTTCCCGCTGACTCGTGAAGCGGTGACACATTGGCCGATAACCATTGTCGTGTCGACAACCATTGGCGGGTATTCCCAGTATCCCAGGGTATCAGAGCCGGTCCTTCGATAATATGTAATAATGGCAGGATCAGTCCCGGGTTCAATCGATTGTCTGGCAAAAACATGGGTCACCGAATCGCCGCCCCAAACCTGGTATTCAATCTGCGGCCAGATCATCCTGCCGCTACTGGTTCCGACATCGGCAGGCGGCAGGCCATACTCCATGGACGAATCGGGGACCCTGCGTCTATATGGTGAAAAGAAGCAGGCGGCCGGTGAAAAATCATACCAGATGGTGGAAGCGTAACCATCACCTTCGTCGTGATGATTGCCGATTACGACTTTTCCTTCGGTGTCGACATCCAGGCCGACATACCCTGAATAGTTTTGCCCAATACCGAGACGCGGATGTATATCGCAACCGCCACCATAACCCATAAAACTCAACGTTCCGGCATCCGAATCCCAGGCTTCGTAACCAGTTCCGCGATCTCCCCCCAATTCCGAATTGAGCTGTTTCATCCAGATAAAATGCACCATTTGATTGCCGCGCCAGTCCACCTGTCGGTTCATTCGGCCATAACTCTGGATATCAAAAGTCGTGTATCCAATAGTCATGCCCGGTGAAGCTGAGGCCGGTTCCATAAACCCAAGGCTGACCGGCGAAGCGTTTTCTTTCATCTTAACTTGATCGATCGTCTCGACAATTTTGACCGAACTATTTTTAACAGTCGATACATCTAATTCATCTCCCTTTATTATCTTACTGTCCGATGCATAACAATCGGATAAATCGATTAAGGACAACAAAAGGCAGGTTATAAGCAGAACAACCGATCGATAGATCATACTTCCTCCCAGACAAGGATTTGTGACAATTAAATCTAAGATTATTGGAATTGAAGAGCCATATTTAAATATCACCGCCCGGCCTGTTTCTGTCAAGGAAATTGTCAAACCGGTCGTATGTCAGATACATCAACATAGTAAAGGACCTCTCCTGATTACAGGAAGCATTGTGTCATTAAGCAATTGAACGCAGCTTCGCCTTGACTTTTTGTAAATAGCCAATATACTTTGCTCGTGATAAAAGGAGGTATCTTGACTACTAATATGGATAATCTCGCCGGCCGACTTGTCCTTAAACCAAAAGAAGACCGGCGTATCCGTGCCGGCCACCTCTGGATATTCAGCAATGAAATCGCCGAGATGAGGGGAGTCGATGCCAACGGCGATTTGGTGGATGTCTTTCGTGCCGAAGGGCAGTTTGTCGGACGGGCCTATTACAATCGCAACACGCTCATTGCCGCGCGCCTGTTATCTCGTCATGATGATGAAATAAACACCGCCTTTTTCGTCAAGCATTTTCGCAAGGCCAAAGAATATCGCGAAAGTGTCATGGGCGATATTCGCTCCGGGCGGTTGATTTATTCCGAGGGCGACCTCCTGCCGGGATTGATTGTTGATCGGTATGAAGACTGGCTGGTGGTGCAGATTTTTACCGCAGGTATGGAGCGGCTGCGGGATTTTATTATTGAGTCGCTCATTGAAGTCTATGCTCCAAAGGGCATATTGCTGCGTAATGATACTTCATACCGTGAACTGGAAGGATTGTTATCCGGTGTCGAGATCGTTTTTGGTGAAGTGCCGTTGCGTATTACAATAGAGGAGGCCGGAGTACGGTTTGTGGTTGATCCCTATGAAGGACACAAGACCGGATTTTATTTCGATCAGCGCGATACTCGCACCGCGGCGAGGAAGATTGCCCCCGGCCGGAAGGTGCTGGATTGTTTCAGTTATACCGGCGGCTTTGCGGTCAACTATGCGTTGGGGGGAGCGAGTTCGGTGCTGGCGATTGATGAATCGGAATCGGTCTTGTCTCTGCTTGATGAAAACTCCCGCCTTAACGGTGTCGAGAATATTATTACATTCGAGCGCGCCAACTGCTTCGAGAGACTTCGAAAACTGGCTTTGGACGGGGAGAGGTTCGACCTTATCACTCTCGATCCTCCGGCTTTTGTCAAAAGTAAGAGCAAGCTGAAAACGGCCATATCCGGATATCGCGAGATCAACATGACGGCGATGAAATTACTGTCACCCGGAGGTATTCTTGTCACATGCAGTTGTTCCATGAACCTGACTGATGAAGCCTTTCAGAGTCTGCTCCGTACTGCCGCCCGCGATGCCCGCCGCGGTTTTCGTATTCGCAGCTTTATAACGCAATCGGCCGATCATCCCATTCTTCAGGCTATGCCCGAAACGCAGTACCTCCGGTGCTATATTCTTGAAGCGATTTAGCTATTGGTGATATTTACGTACAATTAAAAATGCCGGAGGTCGGGGCGGATACGTAACAGACAAAATATTGCCATAAGTTTAGAGATGTCAATTTAGGCGCAAGGCGTTAATATAAAAAGGAATGGCTCACTGGTACTTCCCACGTAACCTTTTATTGCAATGAAACTGGTAATTATGGAATACAATGGCTTGGGGGTAACGACTGATACCCCCCGCCAATCGGATTTATATAGGCCGTCTGTTAGCTTTTGTAGAATGTTCATAAAAACAGGACAGTTTATATTTTTTTCTTGCATATAAACAAGACCATGCCCAGAGCTTTGGCAGAATACTTAACGAGATAGGAGTCCGCTGGGGTCAAAATGTGTCCGGAATTGCCCTTCAGGTAACCTCTATAAAAAAAGAGTTATGACGCCATCAAGCGAATTAAGTCAAAATAAATAAAGGTGACTGTATAGATACAAAGAATGTTTTCAGATTTCACGCACCAAAAAATAAAACTCTTAAGAAGCAGATGGATTTACTGGAATATCATCTATTTTTTACTTTTCATTCTTCTTATAATACTCTGAGAGCCAAAGCGATGCGAATATTTTATATGGATTGGTAAAATCTTCCGCGGTTGCTTCAAGCACATTTTCAAAAAAAGGGATAGCCTCTTTTTTTAGTTTTATTTCCGAACTTAGGAATTTAGATCCGGATTTTAGAACGCCAAGGTAAAATTGTGATCTAATATAATATGATTTAGCTCCCCCAATATATTTAAGGCTATCAGATTTTAATATTGCGATGTCAATAAGTCTAGATTTCTCTTTATCTTCATTTTTATACTGAGAAGGGGATGATTTATATTCAGAGCTATATAAATTGGACCAGTTTGCACATTGACCTGAATAAATCCGGAATTGCTCATATAACAATATTGCCCTTTTAGAGTTATCATTTTCGTATTTCACGGAAAGATTTTTCAGGAATTCAAGTGCAATATTAGGATCTCGAATCGTTTCCCAACTCATTTTATAATCCGGTTTGATATATTCCCAAAATTTCCTAGATGTTTCCAGTTCGTTTTCAAAATTAATATCGTCATAATATTTATGTAATGATTCATCAATGAAAAAACCAAATGCATCGTTTATTTGCTTAATAACTTCAGCCTCTGGCGAGTTTGGAAATTCTCTTATTATTATTTCCCAATGATAAGTGAGACAATTTAAGTCATTTTCGTAAAAACAAATTGTGCCTAATGCATATCTGATTTTCGCGTTTAGGTTATTATCCATATCATCATGAAGCAAGGCAATCAGACCTCTCTTGGCATCCTCCACCAATCCCGACCGGGCATAATCAAGTGATATTTCAATTTCTTTTTCAGTATTGACATTACTCTGTGCAGCAATTGTCAGGGGAAGCAATAAAAGCAATGCTGCATATTTGAGTGGTTTTATAAATTCTCCAGATTACGTTATTTTCGCTCGTAAATAGTCAAC
>JBFMFJ010000310.1:0-4738 GCA_040752235.1 Candidatus Zixiibacteriota bacterium
CGATGTCAAACCGAAAGAAAGCGAACTGGGTTATTTCGAAGATGACGAATATGTCATGACCAAGTTCCGCCGCTCCAATCAGGATACCTGCATCAGCTATAAGCCGATTGTCGAAGAAGGCGACCGGATTGCGAAGGGACAGGTCATTGCCGACGGTCCGGCGACCGATGCCGGCGAACTGGCCCTTGGCTATAATGTCCTGGTGGGTTTTATGCCGTGGCGCGGGTACAACTATGAAGACGCGATTATTGTCTCTGAAAAATTAATTCGCGACGATGTCTTCTCTTCGATTCATATCGAGGAATTCGAACTGCAGGTTCGTGATACCAAGCGCGGCGCGGAAGAAATCACTCGTGAAATTCCCAATGTTTCCGAAGAGGCGCTGCTTAATATGGATGAACGCGGTATTGTCCGCGTCGGCGCCGAGGTCGAAGCCGGCGATATTCTTGTCGGTAAGGTGACCCCCAAAGGCGAAACCGAGCTTTCGCCGGAGGAAAGACTGCTTCGGGCCATTTTCGGCGAAAAGGCCGGAGATGTGAAAGATGCTTCTCTGAAGGCGCCACCCGGAATGAAAGGCATTGTCATTGACACCAAAGTCTTTTCAAGAAAAGAGAGGACCGAGGATGCCAAGAAAACTGAGAAGAATGATATTGCGCAAATTAAACGGCGTTTTGGAAAGATTAAAAACGGCATCATTGAACATCGTAACAAACGGCTGGCCGAAGTCCTGAACGGCGAAACCAGCAATACGATTCGCTCGAAAATCGATAATTCCGTTATGGTGCGTGCCGGTCATAAGTACGACGAAGAGTACCTGTTAAAATTCGATTTCGACTCCGCCTTCGCACCGGACGGCTACAGCAGCAATGCCAATATCAGCAAAAAGGCTGACAGGATTCTGGAAGAGGCCGCGGCATTGGTCGCCACCAAGGAAGATGAAATGGTGGTCGAGATCGACAAGATCGTCCGCGGGGCCGAACTGCCGCCCGGTGTCAGACAACTGGTAAAGGTTAAGGTAGCTATCCGCCGCAAGCTGTCGGTTGGTGACAAAATGGCCGGACGCCATGGTAACAAGGGTGTTGTGGCCAAAATTGTCCCGGTGGAGGATATGCCGTATCTGGAAGATGGAACCGCGGTCGATATCTTGCTTAATCCGCTGGGTGTGCCGTCTCGTATGAACGTCGGGCAGGTTCTCGAAACCCACCTGGGATGGGCCGCCAGCAGACTCAATATTAAAGTGGCGACGCCCGTTTTCGATGGCGCCCATCATGACCAGATAAGGGAGAAGCTCGAGAATGCTGCTCTGCCGGTAAGCGGCAAAGTCAAGCTGTATGACGGCTACACCGGTCGGTCATTCGACAGCCCTATAACGGTGGGCATCATATATATGATGAAGCTGTCCCACCTGGTCGACGACAAAATCCACGCCCGTTCTATCGGGCCGTACAGCCTTGTTACACAACAGCCATTGGGCGGCAAGGCGCAGTTTGGCGGTCAGAGATTCGGTGAAATGGAAGTGTGGGCAATGGAAGCTTACGGTGCCGCATACACTCTCCAGGAGCTTTTAACGGTGAAATCGGATGATGTTACCGGAAGAAGCAAGGTGTATGAGGCTATTGTAAAGGGCGAAAACCCGCCCGAGCCCGGCATTCCCGAATCGTTCAACGTCCTTGTAAAGGAACTGCAGGGACTGGGTCTGGATGTCAAACTGATTGAGAAGTAGTTTTTTATAGATTTATAATGATTTTGTTGGAAAACATGTGCCGTTGACCGGCAATGAGATAAAAGGAGTAAACAGTGGTTAACCTGCCTTCAAACATCCCGAGAGTTCAGCAGAAAAAGGCGTCGGACTTTTCTGCAATGCAGGTCCAGTTGGCCTCACCCGATACGATCCTGTCATGGTCATTCGGTGAAGTCACGAAACCTGAGACTATCAATTACCGGTCATTCAAGCCGGAACGTGACGGGCTCTTTTGCGAAAGAATATTCGGGCCTGTCAAGGATTGGGAGTGTAACTGTGGCAAGTATAAACGAATTCGCTTCCGCGGTATTGTCTGCGATCGCTGCGGGGTAGAGGTAACTTTATCCAAGGTGCGCCGCGAAAGAATGGGACATATCGAACTGGCTGTTCCGGTCACTCATATCTGGTTCGTAAAATCGCTTCCGTCCCGTATAGGTTATCTGCTGGATCTGTCGGTCCGCGAACTCGAAAAGATTATTTACTATGAATCTTATATAATGATTGATCCCGGCAATACCTCTTATCAGGAGCGGGACATCATTTCCGAAGAAGAGTTTCTTGAACTTGAAGAGAGCGGCAAGGAATTCGATGCCCGGATGGGCGCCGATGCCGTTCGTGAACTGCTCTCCAAAATCGATGTCGAGCAGCTGGCTATCGACCTGCGGGCGCAGGTCAAGGTCGAAACCTCTGTCCAGAGACAGAAAGATGCCTTAAAAAGGCTTAAAATTATTGAAGCCTTCCGGCAGTCGACCAATCGTCCCGAGTGGATGGTGATGAGCACGATTCCGGTTATTCCTCCGGATCTTCGTCCGCTGGTGCCTCTCGAGGGCGGCCGCTTCGCCACATCCGATCTTAACGACCTTTATCGCCGTGTTATCAACCGCAACAACCGGCTTAAGAAACTGATGGATATTCAGGCGCCTGACGTCATTTTGCGTAACGAAAAACGAATGTTGCAGGAAGCGGTTGATGCCCTCTTCGACAACGGCCGCCGGACTCATTCCGTCCGCGGCGATTCCAAGCGGCCTCTTAAATCCCTTTCGGATCTGCTGAAGGGAAAGCAGGGACGGTTCCGTCAGAATCTGCTTGGAAAGCGCGTCGATTATTCCGGCCGTTCGGTGATTGTGGTCGGTCCGGAATTGAATATTTATCAGTGCGGTCTGCCGAAAAACATGGCCCTGGAGCTGTTCAAGCCTTTCATCATTATGAAGCTGGAAGAAAAAGGCTATGTCCAGACGGTCAAGTCCGCCAAGAAACTGGTTGAAAGAGAGCGCCCCGAAGTCTGGGACATTCTTGAGGAAATCATCGAGGATCATCCCATCCTGCTGAACCGTGCTCCGACCCTGCACCGTCTTGGTATTCAGGCCTTCTATCCGGTCCTGGTCGAAGGTAAGGCGATTCGTCTGCATCCGCTTGTCTGCGCGGCTTTCAACGCCGACTTTGACGGCGACCAGATGGCGGTTCATATTCCGCTGTCATTCGAAGCCCAGCTCGAGGCCCGGATGCTGATGCTGGCTTCCAATAACCTGCTTCTGCCTTCCTCTGGCCGCCCGGTGGCGGTACCTTCGCAGGACATGGTTATCGGCTGCTATTATCTGACCAAGACTCGGCCCGGCGCCAAGGGTGAAGGCATGGCCTTCTACAGCCCCGATGAAGCGCTGGCGGCTCATGCCAACGGCCAGGTCGATCTGCACGCCCAGGTTAAAATCAGGATGGACGGCGGACTGGTCGAAACATCGCCCGGTCGAGTCATCTTCAACCAGATTATGCCGAAAGAATTGCCCTTCTTCAATGAAGTTGCCGGCAAGAGCAAAATGGAACAACTGGTTCTTGACTGCTACCGCGAAGTCGGTAACGCCCGGACGGTTGAATTCCTCGACAAACTAAAAAAACTTGGTTTTGAATATGCCACACTGGCGGGTGTCACCATCTCGATCGACGATATGCTTATTCCTGAAGAAAAAGCCAATCTAATCGAAGAGGCCAAAAAGCAGGTCGCCAAGATTCAGAAACGCTATGAGCGCGGTGTTATCACCAACGGCGAGCGTTATAATCAGGTGATCGACGTCTGGACGAAAACCACGTCCGAGGTGGCCCAGGTCATGTTTGATAACCTGGCCAGAGACCGCCAGGGCTTTAATCCGATCTATATGATGGCTGATTCCGGCGCTCGTGGTTCCAAGGAACAGATTCGTCAGCTGGCCGGTATGCGCGGTTTGATGGCGAAACCGCAGAAGAAGATCACCGGCGGCGTCGGTGAAATTATTGAGTCGCCGATTATTTCGAATTTCCGTGAAGGTCTGTCGGTGATGGAATACTTCATTTCGACTCACGGCGCTCGTAAGGGTCTGGCTGATACCGCCTTGAAGACGGCTGACGCCGGTTACCTGACCCGCCGACTGGTCGATGTGGCGCAGGATGTGATCATTACCGAAGACGATTGTAACACTATTCTGGGATTGAACATCGCCGCCCTGAAAGAGGGTGAAGAAGTCATCGAATCGTTGCGCGACCGTATTCTTGGCCGTGTGGCTCTCGAAGATGTTTTCGATCCCATTACCGATGACATAATCACCGAAGCCGGCCAGGAAATCAGAGAAGAGCATGCGGCGGCGATTGAAGATGCTGGAATTGATTCGGTGCGAATTCGTTCGGTGTTGACCTGCGAATCCCGCCGCGGTGTCTGCCGTTCATGCTACGGCCGTAACCTGTCCTCGATGCGTCTGGTCGATATCGGCGAGGCTGTCGGTGTTATTGCCGCTCAGTCAATCGGTGAACCGGGCACCCAGCTCACTCTGCGAACCTTCCATATCGGCGGTGCGGCAGCCCGTATTGCCGAACAGTCGAAAGTGGAATCGAAGTATAATGGCAAGGTAACCTATATCAATGTAAAGACCATCAGCCGTCCCGACGGAACCCGCATCGTGACCGGCCGTGAAGGTGAAATTCATGTTATCGACGACCGCGGCCGTGTTCGTTCTCGGATGAAAATCCCTT
>JBFMFJ010000311.1:0-4722 GCA_040752235.1 Candidatus Zixiibacteriota bacterium
ATGCTCGAAAAGATGCGCAAATCCGGTGCGTCCGGGCGTCTCGTTTTTCGAACCGACATGATACCAGACATTGACCGAGATCATCGGGATCGAATGATCCTCATGGAGGATCACTTCGAGACCGTTGGGAAGTTTGTATTTTTCGAATTTTAATTCGGGAAGGTCGTCGGCGAAAATTGCCGTGTTGAACAAAAATGCAATCGCCAGAACAGCGACTGCGGCCATGCGATAGCGCTTCATGATATCTCCCTTTCTATCATTATTGTAAGTTCCAATATTCTTTTTAAAAGTGGGTATTCAGCCCTTTGCCGGCCAAATCCGTTATAAATGTAACGAAAATGACGGTGTCTGGGTTTCAGGCAATTTGTGAATCGGGATTTTTCTTTGAACGTCTGTAAGTAATTTGTGCACAGCGGCATTGTCAGGCAAGGTCGAAATCCCTTGGACCGCCATGGCGGTTGTAAGGGTTTCGACATTTTCATTATTAAATAATCCCACCCCAAGGGGTGGGGCACAATATATTTCCGCTTGCCATTTTCAAGAAAGGCCATATTTTACATGGGTGGGTCAATCCATCATAGAATAACAGTCGGGAATAAAAGGGCCAGGCTTGTGGCCTACTATTGCTATAGATTGATGTGTCATATAAAATCGAGAAATGAAAGGCATGTATGGATAATATGACAAGGGTAAGGGAGTCGTGTTACTACCGGTCTATGAGGTCATTTGCTCCAAGTATTTAGAAATGGAGGTGGTGTTATGAAAAAGGAAATTTGGCGGTTTATAATTATTACTATGTTAATCATTATCCCGATCGTACTTGGTTGTACAAGTAATCCGAAAGATATAATGATAACTGAGGAAAATCAGGATAAGATATTTGAGGAAGTTAAAGATTTAAAGGGTCTTACCGTTGAGGAGAGTCGACTGTTATTCGCCTACTTGACTCGCCTCAAAATAGGAGAAGTTATAGGTCAAGATCGGCAACAGATAGTCGGTAAGACCATCGGTGACCTTATTCATGCTCAAATGGAGTTCGAGGCTAATATAAAAAAGCAAGAAGAGGAACAAGCACGCCTTGCCGCAGAATTGAAATTAAGAGAAGATTCATTAGCATTGGAATTGAAGAATGCAATTACGCTTACTGTCTATGAAAAATCATTCATAGAATCAGATGTGTCAGCTAACCGTTACAATGACTATATCGTCATTCGGTGCGTATATCAGAATACTAGCAATAAAAATATACGTGCATTTACTGGGAGAATAAGATTTACTGATTTGTTTGATAGGAAAATATTCGAATCGAACATAACCATCTCCGACCCAATCAAGGCTGGGGCTAAGAATAAATGGAGTGGAACAATAGAATACAATCAATTTATGGTCGACTACCGGGCGCTACGAAATTCGGTACTAACTGATATGAAAATAGAATGGCTGCCCAGAGAGATTTTATTCGAAGATGGGAGTAAATTGGGAGGTGATAACTCTTCGGAATAGTTTAATAGCTAATCTCTGTTGATGCACTACTCCAAAACTAAAAAAGGCGCGCCTGTCTCCAGACGCGCCCTTTGTATGAGATGGGATACTTTATTTGATTGATGCGTCTATCACATCTTTCATCTCTCAGTCAACCAGCACCTTCTCCAGACGTTCGCAGATATACTCGACTTCCGCCTCGCCGATAATAAGCGGCGGGGAAATCCGGATCGTGTGACCATAGCTGTCGTTGGCCAGCATGTCGAGATCGAGCAGCTGCTCGCAGTAGTGCATGGCATCGCCGTTGTTAACCTCGATACCGATGAACAATCCGCGGCCGCGAACTTCCTTGACATGCTTGGAGCGCGCCGCAATTTCCTGGATCCGCTTGAGTAGGATTTTCCCGGTATCGGCCGAACGCTGCACCAGATTCTCTTCCTTCATCACCTGCATCGAAGCCAGTCCGGCGACACAGGCCAGAGGGTAACCGCCGAAGGTGGAGCCATCCTTGCCCGGCGTGAAAGTCATATCCATCAGTTCCCGGTTGGTCACCATGACCGAAACCGGAACCAGTCCGCCCGCGATGGCTTTGCCGAGCGTGACGGCATCGGGAATGACATTTTCATGCTCGAAGCAGAAAGTCTTGCCGGTGCGGCCCATCCCGACCTGGATCTCATCGAACAGCAGGAGCATATCATGCTTGTCGCACAGCTCGCGCAGTCCTTTGAGGAATCCGGCGGGCGGGATATTCATACCGCCCTCACCCTGTTGCGGCTCGACCAGAATACCGCAGGTATTCTTGTTGATCAGCTTTTTAGTGGCTTCCAGATCGCCATACGGCGCCGTGTGGAAACCGGGGGTCAACGGGCCGAAGCCTTCTTTGTATTTCTTAGTTGACGAGAACGAAACCGTCGTAATCATGCGGCCGTGGAAATTTTTGTCATAGACAATGATTTCCTGCTGACCATCAGGGATACCTTTCTTCTTGTACCCATAATACCGGGCCAGCTTGACCGCGGTTTCGACCGACTCGACACCGCCGTTTTTCGGGAGAGCCTTGTTGCCGTTCTTGCCGAATCTCGGCCCGAGTTGCGGGACCAGTTCGGAAACGCCCTTGAGGAACAATGATAACACATCGGTATAAACCACGTTGGATATGACCGATCCATAACCTTCCTGAAGCGCTTTCACGAGGGCCGCGACAATTTTCGGATGATGATGTCCGGCATTGGCGGCGCTGTATGCGGCCAGGCAGTCGAGAATCTTGCGGCCGTCCTGCGTGTATAACCAGGCCCCTTCGGTTTTGCGAACAATCGTTTTCAACCGTCGGTAATGTTTGGCTCCATAGATATCGTCGATATCGAGTATCTCTTTGTCGGATAGACTGGAGTAACCAATCGCTTTCTTTTCTTTCATTGACAGTGTCATGTCAATCACCTCCATTCCGTTATAATCCAAAAGGCGCGTCAATATAACATTTTAAAGTTTAATAGCAACCCCTCGCGCATAAAATATTATCGGTTTTCCCGAGGTATTTATACGGTTTTAGAGGTCGGAAGATACAGTAAAAGGTTCGGTGATATCCTCTTTTCGGCTTTTGACCGATTCGGAGGAAAAATGGAAGGATTTTACGAACTGCTCAACCCATTTGAAGACATTGTTTTTGCGGATTTCCGCCCGCAGTTTCTGCATCCGCCTTTTTTGCTCCTCATGGCTCATATAAAAGGCCTGATATATGGCGTCGGCAACCTCTTCCAGATTATAAGGATTAACCAGAATGGCTCCGACATAAAGGCGGCTGGCGGCGCCGGCGAATTCGGATAAAATCAACGTTCCCAGGTTGTCATAACGAGCGGCACAATATTCCTTGGCGACCAGATTCATTCCGTCTTTGAGCGGGGTTATCAGGGCAATTTCCGAGGCCTTATAGTAACCCAGCAGTTCTATCTGCTCAAGAGTGCCGTAGATGTAATGAATCGGCACCCAGCCGCGGGTGGTAAAACGGCTGTTGATTCGTCCAACCATCTCATCAATCTGCCTCTTCATCTGCTGATACTCGGCAACCTCGGTCCGGCTGGGCACGACAACCTGCACCAGGACCACATTTTCCATAAGTTCCGGGTATCGTTCGAGGCAGTTCTCGAAAGCCAGTAAACGGTGTGGGATGCCCTTGGTATAATCCAGACGATCAATGCCGAGGATGATTTTCTGATCGGGGTATTTTTCATGAATGTACCAGGCGGCATCATTGACCTCTTTGGTGCGAGCGAGCTGGTTGAAGTAGTTGAAATCTATACTAATCGGGAAGGCGCCGATACGGGAGATGTTTGATTCATATTTTATAAAGGGATATTTGCGGTGATGACTGAAATGCGCCGATGGAATAAGATGATGCACGCAATGAATGAAGTTACGCCGGTCGCGCTCGGTCTGAAAACCGATCAGGCGATATGCCAGAAGCGCCTCAAGAATCTCCTGCCGCCAGGGAAGCTTTATAAAAATATCCTTGGGCGGGAAGGGGACATGAAAAAAGAAGGCAGTGCGGTCCCTGAAACCCATTTCATTAAGAAAGAGACCGACCAGAATCAACTGATAGTCCTGGACCCAGACAAAGCTGTAATCCCTCGCCACCTCCGCAATTTCGCGCGCAAATTTGTAATTTACGCGCTGGTAAGTTTCCCAATGGCTGGAATCAAAATTACAATGATCCAAAAGATCATGAAACAAGGGCCATAACGCTCCATTGGAAAAACCCCGGTAATAATTTTCGACTTCTCCCCGGGTAAGACTGATTGTCTCCAAACGATAACCGATATCGGCGGCCGATATTTTAAGAATCTCGCGGATTTCATCGGTGACTTCCGCTCCCGGCCAGCCGATCCAGATCCCTTCGTGGTTTTTCAGCACCGGGGCCAACGCCGTTACCAGGCCGCCGGTGCCCGGAGTGACGACCCATTGATCATTCACACTTTCGAGCTTTATCGGCAGCCTGTTGGACACCAGAACAGGTTTTAATTCAGCGACTTTTTTGGGCGGTATCATCTGCTTCTATCCACCTGTCGAAAAATTCGAGCAGTTCCTCCGGCGGTCTTATCCATTTCCGCGCTTTTGTTTCCCTGTATTCCGGGCGAACCAGTACACTCAAGGCAGAATCCGGCAGCGCGGAGAAAGCATCTTCATCGGTCATGTCATCACCCAGATAAGCCGTCGGACAATTAAAAGAGAATCGTTCAGTCAAAG
>JBFMFJ010000312.1:0-4715 GCA_040752235.1 Candidatus Zixiibacteriota bacterium
GGGAGAGATTCTGCCGATGGGGGACAACTGGCACATTTCCGGATTGTCCTATTCCATTCCCCCGGGCGGCGTCAGGTTCATTATCACGCTGGATATCATCGAAGGAGAATACAACGGCGGCACATTCCGTCTGACTCTTCCGGATCAGGGGGCGGTTTATGTTTCGGGGATGAACGGACCTGATGACAGGGAAGTATACAATCCGGACTACCATTTGATATTCCCTTCAAACCAGATCATAGCCTTCCCCATTCCGGCGGTATCATCGACAGTGCATCCCGACAGCAGAAAAAACAGGTTTCTTGACCTGGCCATGTTCAATGGTTATGTCGGCCAAACCCAAATGCTTCGATCCATAATTCTCACGAATATATCACGGTCCTTGTCTGGTCCCGATTTTTCCGATACCGAACTGGGACAGGTTTCTTTGTACTATGACAGTGACAACAATGGCACCTTCAACGGCGACTCATTGTTGACATCAGGTTTCTTCACCGATGGAGTCCTGAGTCTGACCGGTTTTGAGATCGGGCTTCCGGCCGAATCACTTTCATATTTCTTTATCGTCAGCGACTTCCCCGATGTCATGACCGATTTTGACAGTCTGGCGGTGCAGATAAGTCAGGCCGGCGATTTCGTTTTCGCGGAACCGGCCAAAGTCAGCGGCAATTTCCCTTTGAAGAACGGTGGGTATGCGGTTGTCGACGGTTCGGTAACAGGACAGTACGAGATTCATCCCCTTGTTGCTCCCACCTTGAGTCCGGGCGATACGGCGATTACCTTCATGGTATTTCACCCGGCCATCAACGGCGGACTCGCGGAAAGTCTGGAATCATTGACTATCATTAATACAAAAGATGCCGACAACACCGATATTTCATCCCTTAAATTTTGGCTGGATCTCAACGGCGACAATAAGCTGCAGAGCACCGACTCCCTGATCGGCCTACTCACCTACTCGGGCGGAATGTGGAACACCGGTGCCATCAATATTGAGTTCGGTGCAACCGCCCCGACGCTTCTTATAGCGGGCGATATATCTATCGATGCCAGGTCGGGTGCGGAATTTCAGGCACGAATTCCGGTCAATGGCTGTCAATATGCTTCCGGCAATGACGGCCCAATCGATGCTCCGTTGACAGGAAGCGCCGTTTTCAAAATATCCAATTCGGGATTCAGGGTCACGGCCGTTCCATTGAATGAAACCTATTCGGTCGGGCAGACGATAAATATCGGCATCTCGGTGACGAATCTCCTGACGGTAACAGCCGACAATGTCATCGGCAAAATAGTCGGTATCAGTGATTCATCACATGTCACCTATATCAGCAGTACGGCGGGACCGATCACTCTTGCCCCGGGCGAGTCGGGCGAATTTTCATTTTCTTTCAGAGCCGACTCGGTTGGGGAGGTTTACTGGATGCTCCAGGCGGAGGAAACAATACTCGGCGACACATCGGCAGTCGTGTCCAGCGATCTGATAAACATTCAGGATTCCCCTGAAAATGCTTTTGTTCAGTTGATTAATTCGGTTCCAACCGCCGTTATCAGGGGACAGACGAATGTCTTTCCGCTCAGCATAAAATGCCCGCATCCCGACAGTACATCCACAGCGGCATCATTACGGCTGGAAAGTCTTCGGCTGCGGACGGAAAACAGTACCGGGCAGCCACTGCTTGCCAACCAGATTTTTTCGCGAATGGTCCTGACGAGCGGATATAAAAACTTGTCAATTCTCGAGAATCTCCCGGGACAGTCCGAAGTCACGCTTATTTTCGAAGAACCGGTCATCATCCCCGCCGGACAGGAACGTCTGATCTCGCTTCTGGTGGACATAGATGAGGCAGCGGTTCCTGATGAATTCGTTATTTCGATCACGGATGCGCCCGCACTGCCGCTTCTTGACGATAATACGGCCCAGCAGGTTCCTTTCGATTCCAGGGTGAATTTCCCGCTCAAAACGGTATCATGTCGAATCGATGACCCCTCGCAGCAGATGGTTGTGTCTGACAGCGTGTTACTGAAGAGTACGGTCAACTACGGCCAGAATAATGTTGACGTTCTCCTTCTCCGCGTCAGGCATCCCGGTTCGGCGGGAAGTTCCCAAATACAACTGACGGCGGTATCGATTGGCTTTACCAATGAATTCATGCAGGTCGCAAATGCCGCCGAATTATTCCGCAATATAAGGCTTGTCCGGCGGCAGACGGTTATTGCCGAATTAGGCAACGATAAAATAGATACATCGCTGGTAGAAATAAAGCTTGCTTCGCCTCTGACACTGAGTCCGGGGGATATCGATTCTATAATAGTCCGCGCCGATATCAGACTGGAAACAGAACACGGCGGTTTCTCAGCTGTGATTTCTGACAGCACCGCTTTTGTCGTCCGCGATTTAAGCTCCGGATTACCTCTTGAAACCGCCGGAGATACCGCTTTTACTCTGGCATCCGAGACCGTTTTCCCGATTGCCACCGGCCTGGCCGATTTAATGCGGCCGGCAGATCAGCCGCAGCTTTGTCTTATGGATGTCCTGCCACCTTCGATTGTCGGTGGAAGAGATTCTCTGGCCCTGCTGGAGTTATCAATATCATATCCGGTAAGCAGCGACTTTGCCTCGCTCCTCCTGGAGGGAATTCATCTTACCATCGGTGATACAACCGGAATGATCCTTGATCCCCGTGATCTGTTTGACAAGATCGGTTTCAGTATAAATGGAGGATCGCCGATATATGATGATTTCATACAACTAATCAGCGGCTCGGCTTATTTCGATTTTGGAAGCGGGATTATTCTTGGTCCCGGTGACAGCATCAGCCTGGAATTGGTCGGTGATGTTGAATCTGATTCGCCATATGATCATTTCATGCCGATATTGGCATCGGATCAGGTGATAGTCATCCGCGATTTGAACGATCCTGATCATATTCCGAATTTCAAGGCCGAAGAGGGCTGCCAACTGGCCTTTCCATTTGTCGGCGACTTTACCAATATCTTCCTGGCGGCCGGTCGACCGATTCTGCTTGCGAACCGGATGGCAGTGCAGCCCGCATTCGCCGGTCAGAACGATGTCTCGATATGGAAGGCCAAACTGGATTATTCCGGCGAATCCTTACAGGGTGATCTGGCCTTGAATTCAATGAACGGCTGTGTTTGCAGACGAACCCATAATAGCACCGAGACTGTTGCATCTGGAAAAATATTCGACGCCGTTTACTTATTATTCAATGATGAGGTCGTGGCAATCGACTCATCGTTAACCGGAGATTCGGTCAGACTGGTGTTGGCGGATCCGTATTTGATTTCTCGCGGGGATAAAGTTGAAATAAGTATCTTGTGTGATATCGACAGCAGTGCCGAAACCGGCAACTGGTTTATCAGATTTGATGATTCGACATTCATAAATATAATTGATTATAATCTGGCCACCTCACTGGCGCCGGTTATCGACGGCATATCATACCCCCTGATGACCGCAGACATTACGCTCATGACCGCGGAGCTGGAGAATTCGTTTACGAACTATCCCAATCCGTTTAATCCGTCCGCAGGCCTCACCACGATCGGTTTTGTCCTCGATGAAGATGCTTACATAGACATCGAGATATTCACCATCACCGGCGATGCCGTCAGAGAAGTGGTCATGAATTCCTTCAGGATTGCGGGCCCATATAATTCCGACTCCTGGGCGGGTGATAACGGGGGCGGCCGGGATGTCCTGCCGGGAACATATTTTTGCCGAATCACGGCCCGATATAATTCGGGTCGAACCGAAAGTTTCAGAAGAAAAATCGCGGTAATACGATGAGACGACTGGCGATATACATAATCTGTTTTGCCCTGACGGCCCTGACGGCCTCGGGATCGGACGACGGTGGCACCCGTTCGCCGTTCAGCCTCGGTGCCGGCTCACGCGACCTGTCCCAGGGCGGAGCCAATATGGCTTTCGGGGATTTCGCCACCGCTCCATTCTGGAATCCATCACGATTGGCTGCGACAGAACAGTATACCGCCGCCGGATTTTACAGCCGCCTCTATGAGTCCGACGTCTCTTATCAATATTTCGGGGCGGTTATACCGACTTTAGACTGGGGATGTCTGGGCATAGGCATTTTCCGTCTGGGAATCGACGGGATCGAACAGCGTGACGCCGACAATATCCTTATTCCCGGTGATCTCCAGGATAATCGTATGGCCTTTTATCTTGCCTACGGAAAGGACTTTTCCGGATACAATATCGGTGCCGCAGTGTCCTTCGAGCACCACTCTCTCGGCAACTATAGCGCCACTTCATCGCCGGGACTGAATTTATCGGCAAGTCGTACCTTTGCTTTTCGCAATAATCATATTCGTGAATTGTCAATCGCCCTGGTGGGGCGCAATATCATAAAGCCCGGCAAGGAGCTGGCCGAGGACAGAGTCGAACAGCCGAGCGCCCTGGATGCTTCCTTCTCATTAAAATTGACCCCGGCAGCACCATGGGATCACTGTCTCACCGTTTCCGGCTGTTTAACCAAAGTCGACGAACTCGAAACGAAATATTCGACCGGCGCCGAATACAGCTTCCGCGAACTGGTCAGCCTGCGCGGCGGTTTCCGCGACGGTAACCTTGCGGCCGGCGGCGGATTAAGTTATAAGTCAATTACCTTTGATTACGCCCTGGTGGATCGTGATATGGGCAGCCTGCATATGTTCACCGTTTCGACTTCCTTCGG
>JBFMFJ010000313.1:0-4679 GCA_040752235.1 Candidatus Zixiibacteriota bacterium
ACCGGCGACTGAATAATTTTATCACGTGCATCCGGCGGCATTGCCCCAGCCGCAGACCGGGCAGCGGATAATCCGGCCCGGCTCCCGAACCAGTTTGGCAAAGCCACAATTGGGGCAAAGCTGCCCTTCCTTTATATAAAGGATGGTCCCCGGTTTTGAAGCTATAGGGCATGCAATATCATTGCTTGTATCTTCAGAATCTCTTTCGGTCATATAAAATCATAATATTTTACGGCAAACGTTTCTTCAACTATAAACGATTTTCGCAGCAGAAATTGTGGAAAGACAAAAGAAATTCCTAAAATCCGTCCGGATTAAACGGGGACCTGCTCCGGAGCAATCTCGTCCAAAGTCTCATGCTCGGTGCCGATTCGGCATTGCGCCCATATTTTGTATAACTCATCCGAATCGGTGTGCCGGTTAATGACATTTTCAAGATGACCTTCTTTAACCAGCCGGTCGAGTGTCTCCAATCCCAACCGGTCGAATGAAGACAGCATTTCATTCTTCATGACATCCAGAGCCCTCCGGGGGGTAAAGGCCTCACGATAGGGCCGTTCCGAGGTCAGGGCATCGAATACATCGGCCAGACATATTATTCGCGCGCCGAGCGGAATATCTTCGCCGGCCAGGCCGGTCGGGTAACCGGTTCCATCATACTTTTCGTGGTGATAGCGAATTAGGGGGATGATATCCCAGGGGAGGGTGATTCCGGACAGCAATTGCACGCCGGCATCGGGATGTCTTTTTATTTCCTGATATTCCTCGCCGGTAAGGCGGCCGGTTTTTTTCAGGATCTCGTCCGGTGTCTTCAGTTTTCCAAGATCATGCAGCAAGGCTCCGGCGACGACTACTTTGATGTCATGATCGGCCAAACCAAGATTCCTGGCCAGGATCAGGGCAATATTGGCGACACGATCGGAATGACCCTTGGTGTAGGGGTCCTTTTGGTCGACTTTACCCGCCATGGCCTCGAAGATCCGGAGATACAATTCTTCTATAGAGCCGATCAGCTTCTCGGTTTTTTCGACGCGTCCGGCGACATCAAGCTGATGGAAAAGCCTGAAGGCCGATTCCAGCACCTGAAGCGCTTCCATATGCTGTTCGGTAATTAGAAAGAGATTCCCCTTTTCAAAAAGGACCTCGGCCTGAAGATATTGCAGGCCGAGTTCCTCGCAGAGTTCCAGAGCCTGGTCGAAATGCTCAAGGGCCATGATATGATCGTTTTCCTGCATGGCAATTTTACCGGCAAGTTTTTCGACTTCAACCAATTGTCCATTCTTCAGATTTTTCTTCAGGAAATACTCTCCGGCCGACTCAAGGTGCATCTTTGCTTCGGAGAAAGCCCCGACCTTTAATGACAAGTCGCACAGATTGATATTAAGAATCAGCAAAAGCGAAGCATCTTTAATTGTTCCGGCTACGCTCAAGGCGGACTGGAAAATGTGGCGCGCATTCTCGTGCTGCTCCTGTTCCATTAAAGTAATTCCGATATTATTCAGATTATAGGCGCTTTTCCTGACCTCACCTTCCCGGTCATAAACTTCTCTCGCCTTGTAATAACATTCAAGCGCCGCCTTCCAGTCCCCCTTGATATTCTTGATCGTTCCCAGATTGTTGTAAAGATCGGCATAGAGCAGGCTGTAATTGTTTTCCAGGGAGATCCCGATAGCCTCCTCATACACCGCTTCGGCATCATCGAACTCACCGAGTTCGATATAAATGACCCCGAGATTCCGCAAGCTCCTGCAGACGCCGTTGGCATCATTCAGCCGGCGATATCCCGAAAGAGCACGGTGCACATAACCAAGTGCACGGTCATGCTCGCCGGTCTTGGCCAGAAGCTGCCCGATTTCGAGAAAAACCTCCACGCGCCGTTCAACCAGTTTGTGGTTCTGGCAAAATTCGAGAAGTCTCTGGTATTCATCGACCGCCTCGCAGTAACGGCCCATCTTGGAAAGAGTGCGCCCCTTTTCGTTGTGAAGATCGTAGCGCAGCTCCAGGGAATCATTGGGTAGTCCCTTGCGCTCACATAATTCTTCCATTGTTGAGAGATGTTTAAGGGCCCGTTCATAGTCGAATTCGGCGACGGCTTTACGGGCCAGGGTAAGAAATTCGGACAGGGTATCATGCCAGTTGGCATTCCCATGGCTTTGAATCTCTGTATGGTCTATCTGTCCCATTGCCGTTACCCTGCATAAAGTTAAATACTTATAGAATGTTTCGCCGAACCTTCCAAAACCTTTAGTTTATTTACCGCTTTTTCGAGCTGTGCGCCGCCGGTTGTCTTAAATAGTGTAATGGCCGCCTCAAGGCGCGAACGGGCTACATCGGCCTGCCCTCGTTCTATGGCAACCAGTCCGGCTTCATAAAGAATCTCACCTTCATGCTGCAAAAGGCTGTTTTCGCGTGCCTGGACCAGAGCCCTTTCAAGGATATTTTCAGCCCCTGTCAGGTCACCGGTCATTCTCATCGCCTCGGCCTCGATTATAGCCAGATCCGCCGTAAGATTGGGGGATTTGAGCGTCTCGATCAATTCCCGGGCCGACCTGATTAATGACCGTGCGGCAACGGCATCGCCCTGTCTTAAGTGAAGCTTGGCCATATTCTGGTAGCAAATTTCCACGAGAGTCGCGTCTTTGCTTTCCAGGGCCAGAATAAGGGCTTCCTCAAGCGCTTTTGAAGCATTGGAAAATTCATTTATTTCCAGATATGCCAGACCGATATTGTGAAGCACATGGGCTTCTCTAAGTCTGTTACCTGATCGCCTGAAGTCGGATAAACACAATTTAAATATCTTAATAGACTCATGTTGTTTGCCTTCAATTGATTTGATGGCACCCTGAGTATTAAGAATGGTGGCGCGCAGTTGAAAGTCGCCGGATTGAGTCGCCCAATCGGCGGCCTTCTCACATAGAGAGTCAGAGTCATTGAATTGCCCGAGCTGAAATTTCATGTTGGCGAGATTTCTGACCGATTCCGCCGCACCCTTGAAGTATCCCTGTTCGAGGAATAATAAGGTTGCCTGATTATAGGCGTCTTCGGCCCGGTTCCATTCGCCGGTTTGCATATGAATCCGTCCGATCTCCTTGGAAATCTCGCCGCGGATGACTTTATCTTCTGCAGATTCCTTTCGCTTTAGTGCATCGTTGAGCAATTGAAACGCGATCGTAATATTGCCCTGCTTCATCCAGTCCCTGGCCAGCTCAAGCAATTGCTTTGCGCTGTGGGTCATACGATCACCTCTCTTTCGATCTGCACTGGTCTTCATATTAGTTACCACCTGTTCAGTATAGTTAACTGGTTCAGTCTCCTTAGTCCGAGATCAATCCGTAAGCAGAGAAGTGATTGACATAAGCTGTCACGGTCTTGCTGACAAAATTAATTTCACAGTCAATAACGTCCCAATGATCCGATGAGGTATTGTACCAGGCCATCTTGATCGAATTTTCATCAATACCGGTAAGATCGGCATCACGGTAACTCATGACCACCTTGACCGGGACGTTAAACACCAATCCGTCGGTTCCGAAATGGTTCTCGAAGATAAAGAAGTCGGGAATTCCGATGGAAATCAGGGTGTCATTATTAAGGGCACCGGGCGGGAAGAAGAGCTGTACATCAAGCAGGCTGACAATGCCGCCCAGCTTTGCCGACACGATAGTTTCAACATAGGCCGAATCGCCGAGAATCTTGGCTACCGACGCCGTCCGTTTGAGAAGAACCGGATTATCGTCGGCAACGGTCGGCTCATCGTTCGCAGTGGGCATTTGCGAACAGCCGATTATTCCGACAAAGCAAAGAACTGTCAGGACTGCCACGGCTGCCATGAAGTTTCTTACCTTTGACATACTTTCTCCTTTCGGTTTGTTCACCATAGTGCTTGTGTCGGAATACTTATTCAATTCATGTGCCGATTGCGGGACGATTATTTTAAGCGAAAGGTAGTCATGGGATTACAAGGCAGACAGAGACTTTTATTTTCCTTTGGGCCGAACCAAAGAAAAGTCCGACTGGATTAAAACGAACCGCCTGTTTTGGACCAGGGGAGCCTTCAATGATTTTGAATTGACTGAATTACAATGGTTTGCGAGCGAATCCGGGGGGTGGTCTATTTTGTACCAGAGGAATCACGGGCGCGGCGGTCATTGACCAGATTGTTTTCTTCCATGATTCTCCGAAGCCTCGCCCTTGAAATATTCAGGATTCTGGCGGCCTCGGAGCGGTTCCATGATACCATATTAAGTATTTCACCGACGACATGGCGTTCTATTGATTTAAGAGAGATACCATGCTCCGGAATCTCGATAACAATGTTGCGCCTTTCCTTGATTTTCTCCCGGCCGTTCTGCATGGCATTGGTGATTTCCGCCGCGTCGACCTTGTTGCAGGTCGAAAGAAGGACCGCCCGCTCAATCACATTTCTCAATTCTCTGACATTGCCCGGCCATTGATGATTGAGGAGTTTTTTGATAGCAGTGTCAGTGATAGTCAGGTCCGGTTTATTGTACAGGGACCGATAAAACTCGAAATTGTATAATGCCAGTTCCCGAATATCTTCCAGCCGCTCGCGCAGGGACGGCAGATGTATTGCAATCAGGTTCAAACGAAACAAAAGGTCTTCGCGAAAACGATTTTGCCGAACCGCTTCTTCAAGGTCAACATTAGTGGCGGCGATT
>JBFMFJ010000314.1:0-4676 GCA_040752235.1 Candidatus Zixiibacteriota bacterium
CGCTCAATCCGGACAAAACTTCCGGCCCCGTCAAGATTAAGACACATGTCCTGTTCGAAGGCAAAACATGGCAGCAGCATGATCAACAACAGACCAGAGATAATGGTCTTCCTGCTCATAAGCCACCCCCTTGTTACGGTGTTATGATGCTTAAAGAAATTAATGAGCCACTCACAAAATCCGGCGGATTGCTTTTGCTATGCCGGCCCCGGTGTTTGGAATTTCCGCTGAATATCCTGTGATTGATGGTGCCCGTCGATGGACACAGGATAATATACTTCACTATATATGTTTTTTTATCCATGTCAATAGAAATATGCATTCAAAAGGTCTTTGTTTAGAAGGTATAAAAATACCGACACCATCCGATAAAAGGGTCGGTATTCAAAAAAAGCTTGTTATCAATCCGCCGGCCGGCGTATTTTCAAGGCAGTTTAACGTCGTGCCCGGGACTATCTACAGGCGCCCTCGCAACAATGGGCCGCTCTGGGGATCATGAAGCGCGTCATCGTGTCCTCCTCTTATATGATTTGCAATTCATGTCAATCCGATCGCGGCACAATAAACCGGAATCGGTGTTTATCTAATTCCTATTTACATATATGTCAATATAACTATATATGTTCCAAAAAAAATATTTATTTTCTATTTTTTCTTTTTTGCGGCGTTTTTTTCGGCCTTCTTTTCGGCCTTCTTTTCATCCAGCCTGACGAACTTTACTTCCAGGCAGTCGCAAAAGCCTACGCAGCAATTCTTTATGAAGACCTTTTCGAGCCTGTGATAGATTCTCTGGCCGTCACGACGGTCGACCACGATACCGGCATCCCTCATTATCGCCAGATGGCGGCTGGTGGTCGGTTGCGAAACTCCGACCGCCTTGGCGATTTCATTAACCGTTTTTTCGCCGGTGGAAAGGAATATCATTATTTTCTGCCGGGTCGGGTCTCCAAACGCCTTAAAAAGCCGGCTGTATTTTTTCTCATCCAGCCCGCAGGCAACCAAAAGTTGTTTTAAATCAGTCATGTATATGCCAGTATTAAAATATCACCATATATCTATATATATTTATACGCAAAGGCAACAGAAAAGTGTGAAATATAGAGGGCGGAAGAGCGTTTCTCCGCCCGCGCAAGGATTTGCGTTTAAGATTTATAACTTCTGTGCCCGAAAATTCAAAGACCCGACTAATTTGACCAGCTCCACCTTTATTTTCCAGCTACCGGAAATCCCAGCAATACTTTCAAATGTGCCGTTATCTTTCAAATCCCGGGTATAAACCTGGACCGAATCGGCGTCAAACAAAGTGACTGTGGCCGAACCCCTGCTAATAGCGCAGGCCTGATTGATGCTGGCCCGGGTGCCGCTGTTTTGCCAGGTGTAATAAACGGTGGTGGTGACGCCATCGACACCGGTCACCTGAAATTGAAAATTATCGGCTGCATTTGAAATCTCGGGCTGAAACGGGGCGAGCGGGTTATTATCGCTGCAACCGGCGGCCGACATTAGAACCGCGGCTAAAAGCGCCAGAACGCCGACAGGATAATGCTGTCTCATAATATTTCTCCTTCATACCGAAACAATTAGTAATTGCATTATACCCTTAGCGACTCGACAAATTTACCCCACAATATAGATCATGATTACATACATTAATACGGTGATTGTCCATCACCGTTTGCCCATAGTTTGAACAGTCCACATAGAATCTGAGACCCCATCGGCGGAAATAATAGCCAAACCCTAAGTTTTAATAGAGTTCTCAGAGTCCTGATAGTATCTTCAATGAAGGAGGGTTAATAATATGTCGTTCATGAACAAATTCATCGGGTATTTCAACGAGCGGTCGGGGCGTTGCACCAGTTATGATATCAAACTCCTGCAGGGTATAGGAATTATGCTGGGACTAATCCTGGCTAAGTTAGCTCCCGGTTTATTGAACATTAGCATTTGGTGGTTTATCGGCGTGATGATTATCCTGATAGTCCGCCCGTTTTATCTGTTCTTTATCAGGAAGTAAATCCTGTTAAGGTCCTCCGAACAAATAAGACTACCAGGACAATAGTTGTCAATTATTGACAGATTGATTAATAATTTTAAGTAATCGGCCGATATTATCTATATATATTGACTGTAAGCGCACTCGCGTCTGCATCAAGAATAGTTTTGAGCTGAAGTCAAAAACATAATCAAATAATCCTCACGAACTTGTGGTGATTTGTATGGATATGCAGAGAAAAACGCCGCGATCGCGTCCCCGGAGCTATTTAGGGGTATTCGACAGGGAAACTGACAAATTGCTCGGCGGCCTGGCCGATCTGACCGCGGATGGAATAATGCTGTTCGGAGATACCGCCTTTCAGGTCAACCAAACCTGTGATGTGAGATTGACATTGCCCAAAGCGATTCTTGAATGCCGCGAGATTGTCTTCAGTGTATCATGCGTATGGTGCCGCCGAAGCGTTGACACCGTTCTCTATCACACCGGATTCAAAATCATCGATATTACTGAAGAGGAAAAGGGGAAGATCACTCGGCTCCTGAATCATTCTCTGTTTACCGAGGCGGCAGTAAAGTAGCTACAGATCAAATTCAATCTTTCCGTGTGTCAGGTCACACGCTTGGCAAGGCCTCGTCCCCCGCTTAAAATTCAGTTCCTTAATAGAGCCCGGCACTATTACTGATTTTTCTAAGTTGAATTGCCATCCAGATTTTTAATGATATCTTTATATCTATTCAACTGCAATTTTATATCAGAATATATTAAATCAGTTGACCACTCAAAGGTACTCAACTGGCTAAGATCAATTCGGGATTTATAACTATAGATACAGTCTGGTGAATATGAATATAAATATTTGCCCTTGAAATAATGCCGCAGAAAATCCTTTAGAGGCGCTTGACGAATTAGAATATTGATTTTAAATACTCTTTTAATCTCATTAACAAAATCTTTATATTTATCATTTTTACTGGGTGGCGAATCTGATAAAATATAAAAACATATATCTTTGACTCTGCTGTTATTGATTTCTACCAGGGCAAATCCCCCGATCTTATTTTTATGCTTTAGATATTCAAGTATGCTAGCCGCCGCTTTGATTTTCCGCAATTTAGCATTAATCTGGCTAAATCTTTTAATATTCAACTTTATTTCTTTTAGCTCTCTGGTTCTTTCGACCCAGTATCTTTTGGCACCAGGAAGCACCTCTTTGGTAAATCTTTTCTTATATTCACTATTTATATCAATTCCTATTCCGTTGCGGCCCATAACATCAGCCATTGCCAGTACTGTGCCGGATCCAGCAAATGGGTCTAACACAATATCTCCCTTTGATGAACACAACGAAATGATTCTCTCGACCAATGGGAACGGGAAAGGACAAAAATGCTTTTGCGAGCCATTACCCCAACCTCTGATAGGTGGATTAAACTGCCAAATATTGGAGGGTGGCATGCCATTAGTATTATATCTTTCCGGAAAAGTCAGCCACCATTTTTTATAATCTGCCAACTCTCTGATATTATCAATATTGTATTTATATTCATCATTCTTCGCAAAAAAGAGAATATACTCAAATTGATTCTTGAACCTGCCTTTTGAATGCCAAGGTACATTTTTAAATTTATCCCAAATTATTATATCTTTCAAAATCCATGACCTTTTTGAATCTGAATTGTTAAGAGCCTTCTGAATATCAAATGGTAATGTATATACCGTACCATCTTTTCTTATAGTGTCAATTATAAGCCAGAGAGTGGCATTTTTTTTTGAAAGGCCATAAC
Organism: Candidatus Zixiibacteriota bacterium; assembly: GCA_040752235.1. Classification (GTDB taxonomy): domain Bacteria; phylum Zixibacteria; class MSB-5A5; order GN15; family PGXB01; genus PGXB01. Next base: position 3,784 of record JBFMFJ010000314.1, read on the forward strand.
ACTGGCTTAAAATACCTTGGATTTCATTAATAAATTCATCGTAGGATTGGTGATGTCCAAGCTCTCTTTTTTTGTTGGCATAATTTTTTAAATCATAATATGGGGGAGAAGTAATAATCAAGTCGCACTTGCCGAGCCCCTTTATTTTGTATAACTTGCCAAGTTCTCTGGAATCATATATGATATATTTGTATGCCATTACAGAATGCCTTCATAGTATTGTGGGTAATATCTATAATATTCAACATATTTTTTCAACATTTCGGGAGAGTCAATCTCGAATTCCAATTTCCGCAATTCTTTGCGTAGTACCTCCTCTCCTTTGCCATTTGAAAAAAGATCCGATAACATCTTTATATTTGAATCTAAATAGGTCTTTTCTTTATAAGTTAATATTGGTACATCTATGTCATATATATGATCTAGGCTTTCGTTATAGAAGGGGCTTGCCCTCAATTCATTTGATATTATCTTATAATGTTCTTCAGTATCATATATTCCGGCCAGAGTATACATTTCAGCCTTATCTCTATAGCAGAATGAACAAATTTTATGAAATTTGATATCGGAAAATTTTTGTTTTTCCTCTATAAAATTTGCAAGAATGTCTTGAATCATATACTTATAGCGATCATCAAATTCTTCGTTTGAGCTTGTGCCCCCTTGTTTCTTAAATTTATAGGAAAGATAATCCTCGAAACTTTCATGAAATTTGTCCTGAGATTCCAACTCAAATGGACATTTAATATCGATGGTTAATATAAAAATATTACTCGACTTTGCTTTGGCAGTGACCAGTTCTAAATCATCCAAAATATATTTCTCTATTCGATTATTCAGGAAATCATATAATTTTGTATCATAATCAAACCAAATTAGAGAATTATTTTGAA
>JBFMFJ010000315.1:0-4668 GCA_040752235.1 Candidatus Zixiibacteriota bacterium
ATTTGGATGCCCATCAAGATTGAAGTTGTCGAGGGTGATATCACCGAGGCCAAAGCCGAAGCGATAGTCAACGCCGCCAATAATCATCTATGGATGGGTTCCGGCGTGGCCGGGGCTATCAAGCGCAAAGGCGGGGTTGAGATCGAAGAAGATGCCATGTCGAAAGGACCGATTGAGGTCGGCCAGGCGGTGGAATCAACTGCCGGTAGATTGCCATACAAGTATGTCATCCACGCGGCCGGGATGGGGCAGGACCTTCGCACCAATGAAAAGATAGTTTATGAAGTCACCCGGAATTCGCTTTTGCTGGCCGACAAGCTTGGCCTGAAATCGCTGGCTTTTCCCTCGATTGGGACAGGAGTCGGCGGCTTTCCGCTTGATAAATGCGCCAAGAAAATGATCGGGGCGGTTAAGGATACAGAAAAAGAGTTCAAATCGCTTGAACGAGTTGTTTTTGTCCTGTTCGGGAATTCTGCTTATGAGGCTTTCGCCTCAGAACTTAATAAATACAACAAAAAATAAAAATGCCGGGACATGCATGACTGTGGTGCAAACAAATCCCGGCATCTAAGTTTCATTACTATGGTATAATCGGCGGGCAAGCCGGCATCGGGCCGCCTTTATACAAATATGTAATATAGTAAGTTACATCCAGAATATTGATGCTTCCGTTCCCATTCGTATCGCCGGCCTCCATTGGTTTCGGGTCCGGGCCTCCCTTGTATAAATATGAAATAAGATAAGTTATATCGAGAATGTTACCAGAACAATTGCCGTTGGCATCACCGCATTTGTAAATCCAAACAGTGGGGCAATTATTGACTTCAGTCGCCTGACCGCCTGCGGATATTGATACCGAGAAACTTGCATTGTAATAACATTCACCATCGGGGGCATGAAGCCACGCCGAAAAGGTGCCGTCGCCGTTGTCGATTACATCGCCAAAAGTCCCTATATAAGGAGAGACAGTCATGATAACTTCATCAATTCCATTGACAGGCGGCTGTCCGTCATGATTCAGCGGTGTGACAGTCACCAGGATAGAGTCATCGGTATAGCCGCCCATGTGGTCCGGATATACAGTCACCGTGGACTGGTCGGCATCGGCATAACGGAGCGCCACCCAGTTATCGTATAAGACTCTCAGTGAATCGACCGGATTTTGAGCGCAAACGGTGTTGGTAACCAATTGATACAAATAAGGCGTTCCGCCGTCACCGATATGCACCACTTTGATGAATGCAGAGATGGCCGGTTTATTGCATGACAGGCAGCGGGTATCGGCTCCGGGAATATTGGCCGCTTCCAACGCCGCCATAAGTTTTTCCTCGAGCGGGCCTTCGGTATTCAGGAAGGCGAATTCTATGGTATCGACGACTATCTCTTCGAGCAGAATATTTCCCTGAATGGCATAGCCGGGACCGGTAATATGACCTCTCCAGAAGGTAGTGCCGGCGCCGGTATATCCGGCCGAGGCGCCGCCGCCGGCAAGTGTCACGACACCATATTGCCGGTAGTAGGGCATGCCCTCGACATCGTTGGCGGCAAGCCAGCCGATTATGGAATCGGGCGTCAGGCCGGCCAGCATGAGGGCGTGGGCATTGGCCTGGTTTCCGGCGAGATAACTGGCCTGGGTATGAACCCCGCCGATTCCCTCGATGATGTCGGTGATAATCTGGCAGTTGCTGATACATGAGGCTCCGGCTCCGCCGACGGCACCGGTGACGGTGTCGACCGCGACAATGGAAAATGTTGCGTAACTTGAATTGCCCCATAATAATAACAATAAAGTAACGGCCCAAAACAATCTTGATAATGGTATTCTATAACTTTTCGGCATTTGATCCTCCTGCGGCAAAAATGACAAAATGCTGTAGCAGCGTCAAAAACCTGTATGTAATAAATCAGAAATCAAGCTTAAGTACAATATGAATTATACTTAAACAGTCCAATTTGTCAAGGCAATTAGTGATGGCGTGTGATTCCGGTGACTGACGGGCGCCCTATTTCTTCCGCACCGCGTTGAGATGTCCTTCCAGGATTAGCGAGTCATTCTCTCGGTTATAATATTTCCCGGACAGATAAGAGACGAACCGAGAAGGTTTAACGGTATCGATTTTAATATAGCCTTCCCGGCATTCATAATGTTTGAGGCTGTCAGCGATGTCAAACAGGCCTATCAAACGGCAGAATGATTTCCCGGAGACATTTAATGACTCGCCCTCATTGATAAACGGAATGGGGACATATACACGGTACTCGATTTCTCCCGTGGATGTAATCAAACCGGTTGCGATTTCACTTTTCTCGGGATGGGCTGCGTTTTGCCTTGAGATAAGGACAATTTTTTTTCCGTTTATCAAGGGATTTACAAGCGAACTTTTGTCGAGGTCGAACCCAACCTGGTAGTATGTTTCCTTCTGGCTCAATGCGGTTTGATTTTCACCATCGATTTCGTAAAGGACGGATCCAAGTCTGGTCCTGCATGATATAGCCAGGACGAAAACCAACACGGCGATTATGATAATTTTTGTTTTCATATCAAATCGGCATTTCAACCATTCTATATTTTTTATACATTTTGGCTCCAAGACCTTCCGCGGCCCGGCACATCAACTCATTGGTCTCAAGGATCCATGACAATTCGGCCCACTTGTACCCTTTTTTTATGCCGCGGTTATATGTTTCAACATAAAAGACACTATCGATGCCGCGCTTCTGGTACTTATGCACCATGCCCATAGTGATAACCCGGATACCAAAAATCTTGCGCCTTATTTTCATATGCCAAAGGAGTTTGAATACACCGAAGGGAAGGAGGCGGCCATGCAGTCTCTTGAGGACAATATTCATATCGGGCAATGCCATGGAAAAGCCGGCCGGCTCGCCGTCTATTTCCGCGATCAACACCAAATCGGGATCGACAATCTGTTTGAGATCCCTGGCCATGTGATGGAATTCGTCGTCAGGCATCGGTACAAAGCCCCAGTTGTCGGACCAGGCATTGTTATATATATAGTTAATTTTCTTTAATTCATCCTCGAAGTGCGCCAGGTCGAGTGATCGAATGACGACTTTGTTTCTTTCCTTAATACGCTCGACAACTTTAAGATGTCGTTCTGAGATGGAAATGTCATCGGTCATCATATAAGCATAAAGATCCATGACTTTTTTCAGGCCGAATTTTTCGGCCAGTTTCGGCAGATAGGGGGGATTGTATGGATTCATAATGACCGGGGGACTGTCAAAACCATCGACCAGGAAGCCAACTTCATGATTGGTTGAAAAGTTGGCCGGTCCGCGCATTTTTTCCATACCCTCCGATTTCAGCGTAATCATGGCAACTTTGAGCAATTTGGCCGCGACATCATAATCGTCAATACAATCGAAGAAACCGAAAAAGCCGACATGTTCACTATGAAAGACATTGTGATTATAGTTAATACAGGTGGCGATACGGCCGACAGGTTCATTGTCCTTCATCGCTATAAAGAGTTTTGTCTTGGCCCCGCGGTAGAACGGATTTTTTTTCTTATTAAAAAACTCTTTCCGCTCGGCCAGCAGGGGGGCCACCCAATAGGGGTCGTCTTTATACAATTTAAACGGGAGAGTAATAAATGTGTTTAGAAGTTTCGCGGACTCGACTTCAATGACATTTACTTCTTGGGACATTTATGCAAGACTCAGGATATTATACCAAGTTTTTTGCCGATTTTGGCGAATATCTCAAGAACACGATCGAGTTGTTGATCGGTATGAGTAGCCGTATATGATGTCCTCAGCAATGAATTCCCGGGCGCGACCGCCGGCGAGACAATGGCATTGGCAAAGACGCCGTTCTCGAACAGCTCCTTCCAGAAAGCGAAGGTGGCCATGTCCTCACCGATATAAATGGGGACAATCGGCGTCTCGGTGGCGCCGATCCTGAATCCCATGTTTTTGAATTCGCGGTGCATTTTATGAGTATTTTTCCAGAGATTCTGACGTCTTTCAGGCTCGAGTTCGATAATCTCAAGGGCCTTGATCACCGCCGCCACATTTGAGGGAGGTATTGAGGCGGAAAAGATCAGTTCCCGGGCGAAATGCTTGACATATTCTATGACAGTCTCATCGGCGACAATAAAGCCGCCCAATGAGGCGAATGATTTCGAAAAGGTGCCCATGGTGATATCGACGTCGTCAATCATGTTGAAGTGCTCCGCCGTTCCCCGACCGCCTTCACCAAGAACACCAACCGAGTGAGCATCATCGACCATAACCCTGGCGCCGAATTTTTTTGCAGCCGCGACCAGCTCCGGCAGTTTTATTATATCACCTTCCATGGAAAAGACGCCGTCGACAACAATAAGGATTCCTCCACGGAGGCTGTTATCGGCCAGGTTGCCAAGAACGCGTTCGAGGTCTTTCATATCATTGTGAGCGAACTTTACGATTTTGCCGAAAGAGAGGCGGCAGCCGTCAACAATCGAGGCATGAACGGAGCGGTCAATAACCAGAGCATCATTTTTCCCCACCAGGCTCGAGATGGTACCGAGATTGGTTTGAAATCCGGTGGAGTAAACCAGAGCAGACTCACGTTTGAAGAATTTGGCCAGTTTCGCTTCGAGTTCAATATGAAGTTCGAGAGTGCCGTTCAGGAAACGCGAGCCGGTGCATCCGGAGCCATAC
>JBFMFJ010000316.1:0-4635 GCA_040752235.1 Candidatus Zixiibacteriota bacterium
AAGTGGAATCGAAGTATAATGGCAAGGTAACCTATATCAATGTAAAGACCATCAGCCGTCCCGACGGAACCCGCATCGTGACCGGCCGTGAAGGTGAAATTCATGTTATCGACGACCGCGGCCGTGGTCGTTCTCGGATGAAAATACCTTATGGATCGGCGGTTCTGGCCAATGAAGATGCCGCCATTACCAAGGGCGAATCCATTTTTGAATGGGATCCGTATTCCAATACTATCGTGTCCGAATTCGGCGGCAAAATTGCCTTTAAGGATATCGTTCCCGATGTCTCCCTGCGTGAAGAACTCGACGAAACGACCGGTTTAATTCAGCCGATTATTGTCGAGGAGCGTGAAAAGGCTCTGTTCCCGACCATCATCATTCGCGATGCCAGGGGCAAAGAGCTGGGAAGCTACCGCATTCCGACCGGCGCGCACCTGCTGGTTCAGGAAGGGCAGTCGATCGAGGCGGGCGAATTCCTGGTTAAGATTCCGCGTCAGATTTCAAAGACCCGTGATATTACCGGCGGACTGCCGCGCGTGGCGGAGTTGTTCGAAGCTCGGAAGCCGCATGACCCGGCCGTCATTTCAGAAGTTGACGGTATTGTCGAATTCGGCAAGATTGTCAGGGGTCAGCAGCAGATCTTTGTCCAGGGTGATGAAGGTGAAACCAAGGAATACCTGATTCCGCATGGTCGCCACCTGCATGTCCATGACGGCGATAGGGTTATGGCTGGCGACAGCCTTTGCGAAGGGTCCATTGATCCGCATGATATTCTAAAGGTCTCGGGTGTTAACCGGGTGCAGGAGTATCTGGTGAATGAAATCCAGGAAGTCTATCGTCTGCAGGGTGTTAAGATCAATGATAAACACATCGAGGTTATTGTGCGCCAAATGCTTCAGAAAGTCAGAGTGGAGCATCCGGGCGACACCAATTTCCTCGAAGGAGAACAGGTCGATCGGCAGAAATTCGCGTCCGAAAATGACCGGGTAATCGCTGAAGGCGGCGAGCCGGCCACTTTTGAACCGCTGTTGCTTGGTATTACCAAGGCGTCGCTGTCAACCGAAAGCTTTATTTCGGCGGCGTCGTTCCAGGAAACCACCAAGGTTTTGACCGAGGCGGCCATAAACGGAAAAATAGACCGATTAAGAGGTCTTAAAGAAAACGTAATAATCGGGCATTTGATTCCGGCCGGTACCGGGGTGGAGGAATACCACGGTGTGGCGGTATTGCCGGAGGACGAGGAGAATAGAGGCGGCGATTCTGACGAGTCTGTGGCCAATATTTTCCAAGAAAATGCTTGACATAATGAACATTTTTCATAAATTACGAATCTCTTTTTGACTAGGCTTTAGTAATTTGGAGGTATTGAATTGCCACGGATTAGTCAGTTGATACGAAAGGGCCGGATGATTGTAAAATCGAAGACAACAACACCGGCATTAAAGGGCAGCCCCCAGAAACGGGGAGTCTGCACAAGAGTTTATACGTCGACGCCCAAGAAGCCGAATTCCGCACTGCGCAAAGTCGCCCGCGTTCGGTTGACTAATCAAATGGAAGTCACTGCGTATATACCGGGTGAAGGTCACAACCTTCAGGAACATTCCATCGTCCTTATTCGCGGCGGTCGTGTTAAGGATCTTCCCGGTGTGCGTTATCATATCATTCGCGGCACCATGGATGCCTCCGGGGTAGCTGACAGAATGCAGGGCCGGTCAAAATATGGCGCTAAAAAGCCAAAAAAGTAACGTGAAAAGGTGAGTAATGCCAAGAAAGAATACGCCGACAAAGAGGGAATTAATTCCGGACACCAAATATGGTGATTACCTGGTTGCGAAATTCATCGGTTTTTTGATGAAACGCGGCAAAAGATCCACGGCCGAAAAGATTTTTTATTCCGCCATGGATAGTATCGAAAAGAAGACAGGTCAGTCCGGTATCGAATTGTTTCATAAAGCCCTGAATAATATTAAGCCGGTGCTTGAAGTCAAGTCACGCCGTGTCGGCGGCGCCACCTATCAGGTTCCTGTTGAAGTTCGGCAGGATCGTCGCACCGCGCTTGCAATCAGATGGGTTATCTCCTTTTCTCGTTCGAGGGGTGAACATACAATGGGCGAGAAATTGGCCTCCGAGTTGATCGCAGCGGCCAATAATGAAGGCGCTTCGATTAAGAAGAAGGAAGATACTCACAAGATGGCCGAGGCCAATAAGGCTTTTGCGCATTTTAGATGGTAGTTAACTTATTGAAAGGTAAGAAGTAAAAGGTTAGGATATTAATTGAAGGCATTTGTTGAGAATCGATAAGATTTCTTGACAGCTGTGAACCGGGAACCTGCTGGATCAATTCGGTTGCGGCCTCAAGATTTCTTGTCAGAAGCCGGTGCCACGCAGATTCAGTAGGGTTTTTTTATGTCCGGAAAGAAGGATCTCAAACTCATAAGGAATATCGGTATCATGGCCCACATTGATGCCGGTAAGACTACTACGACCGAGCGTATCCTATTCTATACCGGTAAGACTCATCGTATTGGTGAGGTCGATGACGGTGCTGCTACCATGGACTGGATGGAGCAGGAAAAGGAGAGAGGGATTACTATAACCTCCGCCGCGACTACCTGCTACTGGAACAAGCATGAAATTAATATCATAGATACACCCGGGCACGTCGATTTCACGATCGAAGTCGAACGTGCTCTTCGCGTCCTTGATGGTGCCGTAGCGCTCTTTTGCGCCGTCGGCGGTGTCGAGCCGCAGTCGGAAACAGTCTGGCTTCAGGCCGATAAATATCGGGTCCCGCGCATCGCATTTGTCAACAAAATGGATCGCCTCGGGGCCGATTTTTATAGGACCGTCAAGGAAATGAATGACAAATTTTCGGTTAAATGTCTTCCGGTGCAAATTCCCGATGGTGAAGAAGATCGCTTTAAGGGAATTGTCGATCTGGTGGGCATGACCTATAGAACATATGATTATGACAGCCAGGGCGCTAAATTCATCGACCGCGATATTCCGGATTATCTCATGGAACAGGCCGAAAAGGCCCGCCAGGAGATGCTTGAGGCGGTTTCGAATTATAACGACGATTTACTGGATAAGCTTCTGCATGACAAACCGATTGAAAAGACCGACATCATCAGTGCCATCAGGGCGGCCGTGATAGACTGCTCATTCGTCCCGGTCCTTTGCGGCTCGGCGCTGCGCAATACCGGTATTCAAAGACTGCTTGACGCGGTCGTCGATTTTCTCCCTGCCCCGATTGATCTCCCTCCTGTAAAAGGCATCACGCCCGACGGTAAAAAAGAACTGGAGCGTCGTCCTGATCCGGAAGAACCGGCGACGGCACTGGCTTTTAAAATTGTATCCGACCCGCACGCCGGCAAATTGTGCTATATTCGTGTTTATTCGGGCGAAATCATCCCGGCGACATATTTATTGAATCCCAACTCGGGAATAAAGGAGCGTGTCGGGCGCATTTTGCGCATGCATTCCAACAAGCGTGAGGATGTCAATGTGGCGCGCGCTGGCGATATTGTGGCTATTATCGGATTTCGGAAAACCACCACGGGTGACACTCTCTGTTCGCCGAAGCATCCCATCCTGCTGAATCTCATGCAATTCCCCGAACCGGTTATTTTTGTAGCGATTGAGCCAAAGTCGAAGGCGGACCAGGATAAATTAAATGAAGCCATGGTGCGGCTCGAGGAGGAAGACCCCACTTTCAAAGTCCGGACCAATCCTGAAACGGGCCAGACTATTATTTCCGGAATGGGCGAGCTTCATCTCGAGATTTTAATTGACCGCATGATTCGTGAATTCAATGTTCAGGCTAATGTCGGCAAACCGCAGGTGGCATATAAAGAAACAATTACTCAAGCGGTTGATGCCGAGGGTAAATTCGATCGCCAGACCGGCGGCAGGAACCAGTACGGCCATGTCGTGCTTCATGTCGAACCGGCTCAGAATGGAACACCTTTTGGTTTTGAAAATAAAGCCAGCGAAGACAATATTCCGCGCGAATTCGTTCCCGCCGTCGAGAGAGGTGTCAGACAGTCCATGTCCAACGGCGTCATTGCCGGGTATCCGCTGACGGGAATAAAAATTACTCTGATCAATGGCTCATCCCGTGATATTGATTCCACCGAACTTGGCTATGAAATTGCCGCGGCTCTCGCTTTCGAAGAGGCGGCCAAGCGGGCCAAACCGGTCGTCCTCGAGCCCGTCATGGATGTTGAGGTGGTTTGCCCGGAGACTTATATGGGCAGTGTCGTCGGCGATCTGAATCAGCGCCGCGGGAAAATTCACGGCATGGTTCCGCGGAATAATCTGCAGGTTATTTCGGCCACTGTTCCGCTCGGCGAAATGTTTGGCTATGCCACTGCTCTCAGGAACCTTACTCAGGGCAGGGGTGTTTATACCATGCAATTCGCCGCTTATGCGCGGCTGCCGAAAGATGTCTCGGATAAAATGTTTGCGAATTTAATGTATACTTAAGATAGACGGAGGAAGTTTTTACACATGGCCAAAGAGAAATTTATCAGGACGAAGCCGCATGTTAATGTCGGAACGATTGGACATGTCGATCATGGTAAGACGACATTGACGGCCGCGATGACGATGGTCTTGTCGCGGAAGGGACAT
>JBFMFJ010000317.1:0-4596 GCA_040752235.1 Candidatus Zixiibacteriota bacterium
CCGGTCGGGTGTGGCGGCAGCCAAGCTGGCCAGGCGTCTCGGAAGCATGCCGTTCGTGTCGGATGTCAAATCGGCCGACAAACTCGAAGCACAGATTCATGAGTTGAAAACCTTCGGAATTGAATTCGAGACCGGCGGACACACCGACCGTCTGCTGAATTCCGATTTCGTGATTGTCTCACCCGGGATCCCACAGGAAACCGAGATAATTCAAAAGATTGTCGCGGCAGGTATTCCGATATTCTCGGAAATAGAATTTGCTTCATGGTTCTGCAAAGGGAAAATAATCGCCATTACCGGTTCCAACGGCAAAACCACGACCACCACCCTGATCGGCGCCATTCTTGAAGCCGCCGGATTCACCAATAAAGTCTGCGGTAATATCGGACATCCCTTTTCAGATGCCGTGCTGGATATACCGGTAGACGGTTATGCCGTTCTTGAAGTTTCGAATTTTCAGCTGGAGCTGATCGAGGAATTCCGCCCGTTTATTGCCATGATTCTCAATATCACACCGGATCATCTCGATCGTTATGAAAATTTCGACGGATACAAAAGGGCGAAGTACCGTATTACCGAAAATCAACAGCCTTCGGATTTCCTGATTTTGAATGCTGATGATCCTGTTATCGAAAAGAACCATATCGGCTCCAAAGCCAATAAAATATTTTTCTCCACCTCACGTACATTGCCGACCGGGGTCTTTCAGAGGGGAAAGTCACTGGTCGGCATCGTGGGGGGTAAAGAGACTGAAATTATCGACATTGGGTCGATTCGTATCCCCGGACCGCATAATCTTCAAAATTCGGCGGCCTCGGCATTGGCGGCGATGCTGGTGGGAGTCGCACCGGAACCTATCCGGGATGCACTGCGTCAATTTCCCGGTGTGGAACACCGACTGGAAGATGCCGGGACAATTGCCGGAATCAAGTTCGTCAATGATTCCAAAGCGACCAATGTCGATTCGGTTTGTTTTGCATTGCGCTCGTTCACCGCTCAGATAATACTGATTGCCGGCGGGCGCGACAAGGGGGGCGCATACGATCCCATTATCAAGTATGGACGGGGAAAGGTAAAGGAAATCATCCTGCTGGGAGAGGCCCGCGAAAAGATGTTTGCATCGCTGGGCAAAGCCTTCCCGGTGCAATTCGCCGAGGATATGGATGAGGCGGTCGGCAAGGCCTTTACTTCGGCGGTTCCGGGAGAGATAGTCCTGCTGTCGCCGGCCTGCGCCAGTTTCGACATGTTCGATAATTTCGAACATCGCGGGCGGGAATTCAAACGCGCCGTACAGGCTTTAAAAAATAACAATCATGTCATCAACGGAATAGAATCGAAATAAGTATGGACAGGAAATTATTGTACAGTACCGTAGCTTTGATTACCTTCGGCATGGTGATGATCTATTCATCATCGTCGGTCCTGGCGGAAAACCGCTTCGGTACTCATTACTTTTTCCTCCAGCGGCAGTTCATCTGGATGATTTTTTCGATAATTGCGGGCTGGCTCGTGACGAAGATTGATCTGAAGAAGTATGCCGCTTATTTCGTTCCGCTGATTTTTATGTCGCTGGCAATGCTGGCGCTGGTATTCATTATGCCGGCGCGCAACGGCTCTCATCGGTGGCTGTTTATCGGGCCATTAACCATACAGCCTTCGGAAGTATTTAAATTGGCCGTGATCGGCTATCTGGCCTTTTCGCTGTCTCAGAAAAAGCGCGATATCACCGACCTAAAACAGTTTTTGATACCCTATGCACCGCTTATCGGGGCCGGACTGGTGTTGATCATTCTCGAACCGGGATTGGGATCGGCGCTGACGATTGCAGCTACTGTCCTGATCATATTTTTCGTAGCCGGTGTCAGGTTGTATCATCTGGCCGTCCTGATAACACCGTTCATCGGGCTGGTCGGGTTCATGGTTTTTGTCCTGGGGTACAAAAAACCGCGAGTGCTTGATTATATGTCCGCCGTGGGTGATCCCTTGTCGGGAAGCTATCAGGTCAAGCAGGCTGTTCTCGCCCTGGGAGCCGGGGGAATTTTCGGTTCCGGGCTCGGTAACGGGCGCCAGAAATTATTTTTCCTGCCGTACCCTCACACCGATTTTATTTTTGCGTCGATTGGAGAGGAAGTCGGTTTCCTCGGCCTGATGGCCGTTCTTGCCCTGTTTTTTATAATCGTTCGTCAGGGTATTAAAATCGCCAGGTATCAGCCTGACCGATTCGGCTATCTGTTGGCCATGGGAATCACCGCATCGATTTTTACGGCGGTGGTCATAAATATCGGCGTCGTCACTTCGCTTTTACCGACCACCGGAATTCCGCTGCCCTTCCTCTCTTACGGTGGGTCGGCACTACTCATGTCGGTCGTTTCGGTGGCCGTTCTCCTGAATTTATCCCGGCGCAAGGGGGTGGTGGTCAGATGAAGAAGCTGAAAATCATTTTTGCCGGAGGCGGCACGGGTGGTCATCTTTACCCGGCCCTGGCCATTGCCGACAGATTGAAAACGCTCATTACTCCCGGTTGTGAAGCCGACTTTCGTTTTGTCGGTACGAAGCGCGGCATTGAATACCGCATGAAAGAACGTCTTGGTTATCCCTTATCATTGATCACGGTCAGGGGGTTAAGCCGCAGAGGAATCATTCGCAATATCCTCTTTCCGTTCCTTCTGGCTGGAGCGACATTAAAATCGATATATCTGATCCTTCGTTTTTCGCCGAATATAGTCATCGGGACAGGCGGGTATGTGATGGGGCCGGTCCTTCTGGCCGCCGTAATGATGAACCGCCGGAGTGCCATACAGGAGCAAAATTCGTATCCCGGAGTAACCACGCGCCAACTGGCTCACCGTGTTGATAAAGTCTTTCTCGGATTCGGCGAGGCGGCGAAATATTTCAAGAAGGGGTGTGATGTTCTGGAGACCGGCAATCCCGTCAAAAGTATTATCGGAACTATCACAAAAGAAGACGCGAGAAAATATTTTGATTTAAGTATAGATGACAAAGTCATTCTCATACTCGGAGGAAGCCAGGGTGCATCGAGTATCAACAACAATATTTTGATGCATCTGGAAACACTTTCCGGAACATATCGTCTAATTTGGCAAACAGGTGAAAGGGACTACAAGGAAGTAGCCGCGAAAGCGGGCGGCAGGGTCTCCGGCCGCGCCCTTTTCGCATTTACCGACCAGATAGAGACTGCCTATGCCGCCGCTGATATCGCCATAGCCAGGGCAGGGGCCCTGACGCTGGCCGAACTCGAGGCGGCCGGTCTGCCGTCAGTTTTGATTCCATATCCATTTGCGGCCGAGGATCACCAGCGGAAGAATGCCGAGGTTTATGCCGCCGCCGGAGCATCATTCATTATCTATGACAACGAATTGGGTGAAATGAATCTTCTTAAGGGAACCATTACACTTCTTGAGGACGGCAGCCGCGACAAAATGAAGGCGGCCCTGGAAACGCTTCGTTCAAAAAGGAAAAAACCGGCTGTCGATAAGATAGCCGAAGAAATTCTTGCCCTTACAGGGTTTGAAAGGGGAAATAATTGAGGAGCATCGTACTATCGCGACCCAAATTTGAAGGAAAAAAAATGATTTTCGGTAAGTACAAAGAACTCTACTTCGTCGGCATCGGCGGCTCTGGTATGTCCGGTATCGCCGAAATACTCCACAATCTGGGGTACAAAATATCCGGGTCGGATATAAGCGCCGGCGAGGTAACCGATCATCTGAGCAGTCTCGGCGTAACCATTTTTGACAAACACGATGGCGCCAATCTCGGGACCGCAAATGTTGTCGTGATATCATCAGCCGTAAAGGAAAACAATCCGGAAGTGATGGAAGCGAGGCGGCGCGGCATACCGGTCATCAAAAGGGCCGAGATGCTGGGTGAGTTAATGCGCCTTAAATATTCCATTGGAATCTCCGGTACGCACGGCAAGACGACGACTACTTCCATGCTTGGCAAAATCATGACGGATGCACGGCTCGATCCGACTATTATTGTCGGCGGTATCGTCGCCGGCAAGGGTTCCGGGGCGTCGCTGGGAGCGGGTGATTACCTTGTCGCCGAGGCCGATGAATTCGACCGATCGTTTCTTTCCATGTTCCCTTCGATGGCGGTGATAACCAATATCGAACCGGATCATCTGGAGTGCTACAATGGCATGGATGATCTCGAAAATTCATTCCTGATGTACATGAATCGCGTTCCCTTTTATGGTGAAGTCGTTTATAGCGCCGATGATCCGGTTCTGGCCAAACTCCGGGGAAGGATTACGCGCGCTTCGGTCAATTATGGATTATCGCCGGATGCGGATTATCAGGCTGTCAATATCAAACTTCATGAAGGCGGTTCGGAATTTGAAATATTTCATCATGGTGATCACCTGGGCAAAATCACCCTGGGTATTATCGGGGAACATAATGTGAGAAATGCCCTGGCTGCCGCAGCGGCGGCGCTTGAGCTGGAAGTTGATTTCGCGACCGTCGCCGAATCGCTGAGGAATTTCCGCGGCGTCGGGCGGCGCTTCGAAATAAAGGCGGTCGTCAATGATATAATGGTGGTTGATGACTATGCCCATCATCCGACCGAAAT
>JBFMFJ010000318.1:0-4589 GCA_040752235.1 Candidatus Zixiibacteriota bacterium
ATGGCCGGCACATTGGCAGCTGTCATCCTGGGACCTTACCTGGCCGGACTGAAGATAAATCCTGTGCTTGGTTATCTCTGGTGGTCAATTGTGGTCGCGGTCGTTATTGCCCTGGCCGGAAGCTGGTATCCAACCTATCGGGCCGCTCGAATCGATCCGGCCGTTATTATGCAGGAGGTCTGAGCGTGATCGATATCAAAGGACTTACTAAAACATATACTCGTTCGCAGCAACGTGTCGATGCACTGAAAGACGTAACGCTATCAATAGAGGCCGGCGGTTTTGTGACGGTGACCGGCCCGTCGGGCTCCGGGAAAACAACGCTCCTGCTGTCTTTGGGCGGCCTGATTCAGCCCAGTGAAGGAACCGTGAGTTACCGCAACGAGAACCTGTACGACCTCTCCAACTCGCAACTGGCGAAATTCCGCAATCGGTCCATCGGATTTGTGCTGCAAACGTTCAATCTGGTCCCCTACCTGACTGCAGTCGAAAATGTCATGTTGCCGATGCTGCCACGTGGGGGGAACGGAATGGCCCCGAAACAACGCGCGCTGGATTTACTTAAAATGATCGGATTGTCTGATCGCAGCGATTTCCTTCCCAGAGAACTCTCGGTCGGTCAGCAGCAGCGGGTTGCAATTGCCCGTGCTCTCGGCAATGAACCTGAGGTCATCCTGGCTGATGAACCTACCGGCAACCTGGATCCGGCTTTGGCCGATGAAATCCTGGACATCCTGCAGGACCTGAACCGAAACCACGGCAAGACCGTGGTGATGGTAACTCATAGTCCTCAGGCCGCGGCAAGGGCGACCAGAATCCTCAAACTCCGGGATGGCATGTTGATTTCCTGATTTCGTGGGCGGCAGATGTAGACAGGCCTTCTGAGTCTCGAAGAATCTGCCGCCCACAAACACCTTATACAGGTGTTGCACTTCGTTTGTGAATCTTGGGAAGGGCGCCTGACAGCATAAGATTTGATATAAATTGATGTCGGTTATCAGCGAAAATATCGCTGTACTTTACTTGCCTCCTTTTGGTTACGAGAAATTGGGTTTGTTTTCCTATTTTTAAATATGCTGCATCTTTTTTGTTGTAAAATCGAACGCAGTGGCGCCTTTTGGCCTTCGGTCTGCCTCAACGGCATATCTGTATCGATTCCGATGGGCGGTCGACGTCCTCAACTGCCCCCTGATAACCCAATATTTTGACGCACTTATAGTCACAATCAACACAGGTTCCCTCTATAATACCCCCTGCGGAGAGATTTACAATCAGAGTGGTGGGGTTATTGTCAAAGTTATATGGTTTAAGAAACCCGGAGCGGAGCGCCGGCAAAAAACAGCAGTTGACAAGAGGCCATTTTTGAAGTATAATTTAAAAGTCAAATAATGATTGCAGACCGGATTGTCTGCCATTTACAACAATCAACATATATAATACAATTCAAGTCGGGATTGTGGAATGAGTAGGTCTATTGTACTTATCAACATACCCACCCAGACATAAAACCTTTTTGCAGTAAGAAGGGAGAATTGACCATGTTTAACAGGCAACGTTGCACCCTTACCAGCATGGCACTTACCGCATTTTTGCTTTGTTTTGTGCCTTTTCAAAACTCCATGGCAGCCATGCCTTTTCTGGACGATTTTGAGGACGGCAATATTAACGGCTGGACGGTTGTCGCGATTGAGGACGTCCCTGGAAATGCCGAGATTTCAAACACGGTAGCCTACGAAAGTGTTTATTCAATGAAGATGTGGGACCAGGCATACCCGGAAAAAACGGTAGTTCAAAGGGATGATTTTAATGCCGCGACCGGGATATATCAAAGTTATTTCTACGTTACCGGTTCTTATTCAGACGCGTACATGTATATCCAGGTGCAGGATTTGACCAACTACTACAAGATACATTTTCGCCCCTATGGCGGCGATTACCCCGCAGCAGTGGTGGACAAATTCGTGAATGGTGAAAGGACTATTCTTTCCGAAGTCCCGCCGAACTTCAATATGAATCAATGGTTCAAGGCCACAGTCTATCGTTATGCAAATGGCGATATAATGGTCTATGTAAATGACGAGCTTCTAATATCGGTGAATGATGTGACTTTTCAGGATCCCGGGGGTTTTTGTGTCGGATCATGGATAACGGCATATGCCGACGATGTAACATATTCTTATATTAAAAAAGTCCCTTCAATAAGTACAATCGGTGTGTACATATTGGCGCTTTTGCTAATTGCCGCGAGTCTCTTCGTATATTACAGACGGGTAGAGGCCTAAATACCGGGCCAGATTAACGATAGCCGGGAATACAATGCGGGGGTGTATGGCCAATACTCCCCTGCATCCGGCAGAGACATATAAGAAATAGGCAGGATCGCTGTTCCCCGATAACATCGGGGATTTCGGATCCTGCCCTACTATTAACCAGCGAGATTCAAGATGGCAGGAGTCCCCGCGAAACGCCCTTCAGAGTTCAGGGTCTTCACCGGGATCTTTGACCGGAGACTCCTTCCCTGCTACAACTATTACTGCTCACGATGATGACACTTCATATGATACATTAGCACTACCGATTTTTCCTTTTATCAACAATATTCAACAAATGCGTCGCCAGTAAGAGCAACTCGAAAGTCTCACTAAACTCAAGCTCCACATCTCTATGGCTGTGTGGATTTTTATATAGACCTATGGCACCGCAAAATAATTCGGATGTAGCTTGTCTTTCTCCCTTTGGAACTGAATAATCGGATAGGGTCCCAACTTCAGGATCAAAAGCTTTTCTCATTAATTTGACACCAATCCAGTCGTCGGACAGTTTACAGGCTTTTCTTATTTCAATTTCCACGGCTTTAAAAGCCTTAAAAACCGCTTCTCCGAATTCCGATCGCTCGACATTGGCCCAACATTTTTTTATGATTAGTTTATGGAATAGAATAGAGGGAACCAAGGTCCATTTACCCAAAAGGTTCTGAAAGTCTTTCTCTTTAAATTGAACACCCTTTTTGGTCGGATGTAGATTTATTTCACCTTCATCCTCTTCAATTTGAAATAGCCGTAAATCAATAAATGTGTCCGGATTGTCTTTGTATTTTATTCTTGATAACCTGATTATTTCATAGGCACGCCTAGATGATTCTGTAATAATTTCTACGGATTGAATTTTGGAGTCAATATCTTTTTTATTCATTTTAGCCATTTAAATAATCTACTGGCATAAATTTGGTTCATTTGGACAAAAGGGATCATCAATATTTTTTAAAATGCCGATCGTCACATTGATCACTTAAGATATTCCGACTTTATTCACTGAATTTGGCGGTATGATTCGATAACCCAGACGCGCCAATTATATAACAAAAATATTCTACTCTTCCGTCACTATCCGGGCGACGTCGATTACTTTGTCGCCGGAATCGAGCGTTATCAACCGCACACCCTGCGTGTTGCGGCTGATTACCGAAATCTTGTTCACCCGCTGGCGGTTGGTGATACCTTTCTTGGTGATCAGAATCAGTTCGTCCTTGTCCACCACTTCTTTTATCGACACTGCCTCACCGTTCCGCTCGCTGGCTTTTATGTTGATAATACCTTTTCCGCCGCGGTTGGTGACACGGTAATCGCTGATGCTGGTGCGTTTGCCGTAGCCGTTTTCCGTCACGGTCAGCAGCGTACTGTCGCGCTTGACCACCACCATACCGATAACATAATCGCCGGTGGCAAGGCTTATGCCCTTGACGCCATAAGCACTCCGGCCCATCGCACGGATTTTATCTTCCGGGAAGCGGATCGCCTGCCCCTTGCGGGTGGCCAGCACGATATCATAGGTACCATCGGTGACCGAAGCCTCGATCAGTTCATCCTCGACCGGCAGGTTGGCGGCATTGATACCGGCCTTGCGCGGGTTGGAGAAACTGGTCAGCGGGGTCTTCTTGATGACGCCGTTGCGGGTAGCCATGACGACATAATGGTTATCATCGAAAGTCCGCACCGGGCAGAAGGCGGTAATGGTTTCGCCCTTTTCCAGATCGACCATGTTGACGATCGGTTTGCCCTTGGCAAGACGTCCGCCGGTGGGGATGGTATGCACCTTCACCCAGTAGCAGCGCCCTTTATTGGAGAAGAAAAGAATATAGTCATGTGTCGAGGCGATAAAGAGATGTTCCGCGAAATCCTCTTCCTTGGTTTCAATCCCGATAACGCCGCGTCCGCCGCGATTCTGACGGCGATACATGGATATCGAAAGCCGTTTGACATAGCCGGCATGCGAGATGGTGATAACCATATCCTCTTCGGCAATGAGGTCCTCGAGGGTGAAATCGGTTTCGGCATCCTGAATCTCGGTGCGGCGATGATCATCAAATTTCTTTTTCAGTTCTTCGAGTTCGTTCTTGATGATGGCCATGCGGCGCGGTTTGGAAGCGAGAATACCTTTCAGTTCCTCGATCAGTTTGAGGATTGCCACATATTCATCCTCAATCTTCTTCCGTTCCAGTCCGGTTAGCCGGGCCAGGCGCATTTCCAGGATGGCATTGGCCTGACGTTCGGACAGCTTGAATTTTTTCATCAAACCATCGCGGGCATCGG
>JBFMFJ010000319.1:0-4575 GCA_040752235.1 Candidatus Zixiibacteriota bacterium
AGCATACACAGCAAAACAAATGGGACGACCGAATGGTCGTCCCTTTTGCGTTGTGCCTTGAGGCAACTTAAGAATCGGGAAAATCTTTGATTATCTAAATTCCATCTATGGGCAGCTTGGTGCCGGACCTTCTTTGTAAAGGTAGTTTATCAAATACGTAACGTCGAGTATATTTAGACTCCCGGAATCATTGACATCTCCGGACTCTGCCGGATCGGGAGCCGTGCCGCCTTTGTAGAGATAACTTATCAATGCCGTAACGTCCAGAATATTCACCGATCCGCTGGCATTGACATCTCCGCAAATAAATGAAAGCTTGGTAGCGAAATCCCTGCTCTGACTCCATTCACCCCAGCCGGCGTCATTATGGGCGCGGACATGCCAATAAAAAATCATGCCGCCATCCAGTAAAGACATCGAACATTCCGAAACTGTTACGGTCGTATCGTAAACGGGAGACAAGTAAAGGGCCGCTGTATCGATCTGAAGCTGATACAAATCGGCGGTTGCGGCATCATCCCAATCCAGCATTACGGGCAAAATAATATCAATGGCGCCGCTGTCAGGGCTTGTTAGAACCGGCGCGGCCGGGGGTTCCGATTGCCCGGAAACTGTCATAAGAACCGGAACATCTATTACCGGCGTATCCGGATCATTGGAGTTGATTGTCAGCTGACCGGTATATGTATCTTCGGCCAGGTCGGCGGCATCAAAACCGATAGTCACCGTGTCGGCGCTGTATGGATCGATGGTCCCGCTGCTGGGAGAAACCGACAACCAGTTGGCCGCCAGAATCTGGACTGACAGGTTATCGTGCATATAAGTATTATCAAAAACCACGCTCAGTCCATCGGCGCCGGATGCATCTTCGATTCCGACCGTCGCACCGGCCAGCCCCGATGCATCAGCCCCGGGATCCATGACACCATACTGGAGAATAATCCGACCGTTAGGATAGAGAATAACCTGGAAGGTCAGCGAGCCGGTTCCGGTGGTGGAGTAGTAATTTTTAATTCCGACAAAGCTGACAATAAAACGTTCATTCTCGGTATCTGAGAAATAATAAATATTGCCGCCGCGGCGCGGATCCAGGTCATCCCACCACATGGCGATCATGTTATTTGGCGCCGCATTGTAAGGAAGAATGGTATTTGTCCGTACAGTCGAACCGCCGCCAAAGGTTACAATTCCATTGGAGCCGACATGCAGGGTCGAATAGCTGTCCTGGAAGAATGGAAATTCGAAGCCGAGGGGAAGCGCCGCGCTTGAATCATCATCGCCGAAACCGATAATTTCAGTGCCGACGGACGAGATGTCCACCCATTCGAATACCGGTCCCGACGGGTCATCGGAATCGACCCAGATATGTCCCCAATTGTCGGGGCCGCCGGATCCTTTATCAGCATTGTTAAACTGTGGCGCGATATCTTCCGGCCGATCGGGGTCATTCGATATATAGCCGACAGGTTCGGCAGTCGTCACTTTTTCGGTCGAGAGCTCGGCCGATTTCCCGCTGAACATCAGTCGGCTGATTTCATAATCAAGCCGGCCCGGACCATTGTTATTTATGATGAACTCCTGTGATGTCTGGGCGCCGCCGGGAAGTGTTTCCGTGATTGAAGTCTGCGGGAGCTGGATATCCGGTGAGTAGATATGCAGGTTGACGGTTATATTTCCCGACAGGTTATTGAGGTCATTACTGGTGAATGCAATACTGCCCATGTTATCGCCGGTGGGAAGCCCCGTGGAATTGATTGTAACGGGAAACAATAGACTGTCAGCGACATTGATATTTTGCTGGTCTCCGTTGAAACTCAGCCAGGTATCCGTTGTACTAAAGCGAATTCTCAGCAAGGCATCGCCATTATTGTAAATTTTTAGCGTATCGACCGCCGAATCGCCCAGGTGAAGGGTGTCGGCCAGTTCGGTCGGTGAGATGGCCAGGGAAGGAGTCCCGCAGGCAACTTCACCATAACCTTCGATTGTTATATCATCGATATTCCAGCCGCAATACTGCCCGGAACCGTCGGTCGTTCCGATGCCGAAGCGAATCTGGAAATCGGGATTGCCGTCGGCTATGGCTGAGAGATCATATAATTGCTCATTCCACGAGGACTCATCGACTGTACCGGAATTCTGGTGTACTGTAACCCAGCTTGAACCGTTATAAGCCTGAAGATAGGCATGATCATAGGTGCTGCTTTCAATTCCCAGCCAGCGGAAGAATCTGATTTGCATTCCGGTAAGATTGGTGCAGTCAATGTAAGGAGAAGTCACCCAGTAGGTGGTCGTGAGCGAGGCATTATATGATCCGTCGGCCAGAGTAAGATCATTGCCGAGGACGTAATTATCGCTGGTGGCGGTGTGATCCAGTGATGGATCGCCGGCGCCGGAACCGCCGGTTCCGCCGACCGCCGGGCCGATAGTCCATTCGCCCAGACCGCCCAAGCCGGTCCAGCCCTGATCAAAGGAAAAATCATCGTAAAAGGCGACCGACCGTTTTCCGACGAAATAATCAAAATAGAGTCGATCCGAATAGCCGCCATCCGCAGCTACATCGACATAAAACTGAACAGACCGGAGATCGGGGCTGTCTTCCGAAATTATAAACTGATATGCCGAATTGGAGGTGGCAGTACCGCCTTCCGCGGAAATGTTCGGATAAGTTGAATTCGGCTGGCTGACAGTTATGTAACTATCGTCTATTCCAAGAACACCGCTTACATTGTAGGCGTTGCCGCCGCCGTTGTTTTTCAGTTGTATATAAAAGTCAACCGTATCGCCCGGGCCGGCTTCACCAGCGGTGTGGCTGTAAAGCACCAAAACCGGGTCGGCGGTCAGCGGCGCCAGAGCGACATCGACAACTGTGGCATGATTGTCGGTGATAGTAATATTCGATACTGTTTTGGCCGTATATCCGGGAGACTTGAATTCCAGAGTATAGGTTCCCGCGTCGAGCATACGGTGATAGTCACCCACATCGGGATCGGTAAAAATCCGGGAGCTGTCTATACCGGTGTCATGGCCGACCACGGTAATCGTTGCCGCAATCGGGAGACCGGTGACCGAATCAGTGACAATCCCTCGAACGCCATATAATGCATTTTCAAACCAATTGAGAAATGATACCCGATTATAGACCCAGTGTGCCGGAAGCTGGCTGGCGCTCAGTAATTTGACATCGGATATTTCTATCGTCGCCTCGCGGCATCCGTACCAGAAATTCATGAAATCCTGCCGTCCACCGTTGACTTCATACCAGGCATACCCGTTGGTGATACCATCATTAAGGTAGGTCATGTACCCGCTTGGGCTGTAGTACTGGGCGGAATCAGCATACATTCGACTAATATCGATAAACCACTGGTTGTCCGGATGCAGCCGTGACCAGGTGTCCCAGGGGTAATTGACAACTTCAACGCCGCCATGAAAATTTGCCGAGATTGCAAAGCTATGCGCTGAAGCAAGATTCATCATGACAATAGTCTCCGGCTGCCAGCTATTACCGTCAGGGTGGTCGCCGTCCTGCGGATCGGGGAAGTTTCGGTTCAAATCGACGCCATTGACGTTGTACCTGGTGGCGCCGTAAACCGAGCTGTTGCCACCGTGATAGGTGCCGTCCGGGTTGGCGGCCGGATTGATCCAGATTTCACAACTGTCCACCAGGCGGGTGATAAGCGAATCACTGCCGTAGGCGCTTAAGAGAGAGTCGATCAGACGAAGCATCAGGACGAATCCGGTTGTCTCATCACCATGTATCGAGCTGCTGAACATGACCTCTGGCTCATTTTCCTCGGTCCCGACATTGTCGGATATCTTCGCAAAGAGAATGCTGCGACCCTGGACGGAGCTCCCGGCATTGACAATCTGGCACAGCGAGGGATAATCCGCGGCGAACTGATTCATCATGCTGACATAACCTTCATAGGTGGGGTACGAGTCCCATTCTGCGATGTCAGCCTTGTCGGAACTCATCTCAGGCTGAATCAATGTTCCGGGATGCTGGAGAATTTCGAATTCTATTCCGAGTTGTTTAAAATTCTCCAGTTCCTGATTGTTGGCATAGGCGTAGACAACATTATCTCTGACATCATCTATCGAGATTATTTTGGTCAGCCGACTGATATCCTTCGGCGAGTCAATCTTAAATCTGAAATATGTTTCGCTGCCCTGGGCGGCAGCCGCAAAGAGAAGAAAAATTGATAGGCAGGTAATAATAGCTATGTATTTTTTCACCGCGGGTTCCTCGAAAATTATGGTGCGAGACTTTTAATTTTGCAATATTTCTCCTGTACATCCGTTTTACGGATATATTCATTTATCTCATCAATATAAAATCTTTCGTATCCTGCCGTCGCCCAGCCTGGTTATATCTTATTATCGGACAGACGAATGTGTGGTTAACCGTGGGCGGCGTTTTATTCTTGCTGTGTTTTTTACCTTTCAGCAAAAACGGGGGTGGAGGTGGTGACTCCATCCCCGTTGTGTTATTCATTTATTCTCGTCGTTTCGTTACTGGCAGTGGGGCGCCGGGCCGCTTCTGTAAATGTATGTGATCAGATAATTAACATCCAG
>JBFMFJ010000320.1:0-4564 GCA_040752235.1 Candidatus Zixiibacteriota bacterium
TACAGGATCAATGGAGCTTAAAATCGATCGCCGGTCGAATATTATGCCGGGCGAAACGGTCGGTATGAATATATATCCGTTTGGTGCGGATATTCAGGTCTCGGAATTCGAGTTAAGAATTGTCTTTGATGCCTCGGTTCTTTCTATCACTGATATTATCCCCGGGCCGTTTTATGCAGACAATCAGTGGGAATATTTCGATTATCGGATTCTCCCGTCTGACGAAACCAGGCCCGATTCATTGTCAGGAATTGTCAGAATCAAAGCGGTTGCCGATTTGCCCGACAATGATGAAGCCCCGACCAGCCTTATATTGCCGGCTGGCCTACGGCTGGTCAGTATCCGGTTCAACACAATCGATGACTCCACTCTGAATGGAAATACATATCCGATCAGATTTTATTGGACCGGATGCGGCGACAATGTGATTTTCTCCGGAAATCAGGATACGGTTTATATTTCCAATCAGGTTTATGACCGATACCCGGAAGTCAATATTACGGATAATACTCTGCTGCCGACACTTCACGGTGCGCCTGATATCTGTTTGATCGGTGATATGCCGGACTGGGGAAAGACCGTCATCAGGGAAATAGATTTTCACAATGGATATATCGCTTTTGCGCCGGATATTATGCAGGAGCCATTTTCATTCATGATTGAGATGAAAGGTCCCTGGGAGGTGGGAATCCCTTGTGATATCGGTGTGATCAAAACAAAGGGGACAGAGCCGTTGAGAGGGTTTGATTTTCTGATTGGCTACAATATGAATGAACTGATATTTTGGGGAGCCAATACCAATGAATTGACACGGGCTGACGGTCCCTATCAGTGGGAATATTTTACTTATCGTTTCAATGATAATACCAATTGCGGCAGCGAATGCCCCTCCGGCCTTATCAGATTCATTGGCCTGGCCGAGACCAATGACGGGGCGCATCATCCCTTGAGCCTGTTTATTCCTGACGGAATGGAGTTGTTTACGATGCAATTCCGACCTGTATACTCCGGAGTATTCTCTACGATAGATTTCTACTGGATAGATTGCGGCGACAACGCTGTGGCCTTTTCCTACCGGGATAGTACTGAACAGATTAAAACCGGATTGTCCGAGAAGGTTTTCAGGTTTGTCGACTACGGTCCGGATCCGTATGATGAGATAACCGATCCAATGGCACAATTCCCGACCTATTTCGGAGCTCCATCGGACTGTTTTGAAATGACCGATCCTTACCAGCCTTCCTCGGTTCCATTTATAAGATTTTACAATGGCGGCATTGATATTGTAAGTCTTGATATTGACGTTGAGGGTGATGTCAATCTTAACGGCATTGCGTATGAAATAGCTGATTTTGTCTTGTTCATGCATCAAATGACGCGCTGTAATTATGATCTCTTTACCATCAATATTGACGGCCAGAAAGATGCCTCCGATGTCAACAGGGATGGGATTCCGATGACCATCGAAGATCTGGTTTACATTGCCAGAATTATTAGCGGTGACGCCCTGCCGGGACAGCCGTTCGATACAGCATACCCCGGACAGATAATGTTCGATTATTCTCCCGATACCATCAAAATACAGGGTTCATTCTCCAATGATGTCGGCGGGATACAAATTATGTATCTGCTCGACTATACAACGACCGTTCCTTATGTGACAGCGCTGCCGGCCTTGCAGGAAATGCAGCTGGACTATAATATTTGTCACGATACTCTTAAAATACTCGTTTATGACATCGAGGGCGGCCGTATTGAGCAGGGTGATTATATCGATCTGCTGAGTCTCAATTATTACGGTAAGGCTCCTGATTTGATCTCAGTCACGGCCGCCTCTTATGATGGCCACAAGTTCGACCTGTTTATAGACCAGCCATTTGAGTTTAAAATTGAAAAGGCTTATGATCAATTGCAGGGACATAGAGCCTACCTTGATGTAACCAAGGAGAAAGGAGCTGGCCTGCTTCATGGATTCGATCTGCTGATTGGCTATGATCCCGGCAAGCTTGCTATTATAGAGGCCTCTACCGAGCTGACGAATGACACCGGTCTATATCAATGGGAGTACTTTACATATCGATATAGTTACGATGAGAATTGTGACACCGATTGTCCCGCAGGTCTGCTGCGCGTTGTCGGTATGGCTGATTATAATGACGGTCCGCACCATCCCTTGTGTTTGCATATTCCGGATGGCACGGTTCTGTTTACACTTGCATTTATGGTCTCAACTGATTACGGCATCGGCGGGGCTTTCCTGCCGGTCAATTTTTATTGGCAGGATTGCGGCGATAATGCTGTGGCCTATTCGGAAAATGGTGATCCCTTGACAATCAAGACAGGATTGTCAAAGCAGGTATATAAATATGATTATAGAGCCTGTATGGGATTTTTGCTTAAAGATGTAACGAATCCCGAATCCGGTTTCCCGACCTATACCGGCACGCAAAATTTATGCTTTGATATGTCTGATCCGGACAAACCCAAGCCTGTTCCCTTCGTAAATTTCATCGGTGGTGGTGTTTGGGTGCTTGGTTGCGATGTTGATGCCCGGGGGGATGTCAATTTAAATGGAATACCAATCGAGATAGCCGATTTTGTCCTGTTCGCCGGTCAACTAACACACTGCAATTATGATCTCTTTACCATTAATATTGAGGGTCAAAGAGCGGCCACTGAAGTCAACGGAGATGGGATTACGATGACTATTGAAGATTTGGTTTATATGGCCAGGATAATTGTAGGAGATGCCCTGCCTTGTCCGACAGATACGACCTATCCCGGGCAGATAAAGATTACAGAATTGCCCAGCACAACCTTCATTCAGGGATCATTTCAGAATGATGTCGGCGGGATATATATGATGTATCTGCTTGACAGCACCACGAACATACTTGAGGTCGAACCTAAGTTGAGCCTTCAGGAAATGACTCTGGATTACAATATCTGTTTCGATACTCTCAAAATACTCGTTTATAATTTGGGAAGCGGTCACATCCCGGCCTGGGATAATATCAATCTGCTGAATATACATTATAATGGCAAGGTCCCGAATCTTATTTCCGTTACCGCGGCGTCTTATGAGGGGCATAAATTCGATCTTTATGTCGAGGAGCCGTTCGAGATAGGTATCGGCACGGCTCTCGACCAACTCCAGGGACATACATCCTCAATTGATGTCGTGAAGGAAAAAGGTTCCGGCATAATTTACGGCTTTAATTTCCTGATAGGATTCGATCAGAGCGCCCTGACTCTTAATAATGTGGTTCCCGGCGAATTGTTCGATGGCCAGGGGGACTATCAATGGGAGTATTTCACCTATCGCTATAATGAAAACGGGGACTGCGGCACAGGCTGCCCATCGGGTCTGCTCCGTGTGGTAGGCCTGGCCGAGACGAATGACGGGGAGCACCATCCCCTGAGCCGGGATATCCCGAACGGTATGACATTATTCAATATGGATTTCACGATTGCGAGTGACTATCAATTAGCGGGCACTTTTGTGCCGATTGATTTCTACTGGATGGACTGCGGCGATAATGCTATGTCATTCGAGAAATACGGTTATTACACCGGCTTTCCTCATTTTCTGGCTCTTTCGCGGAAAGTGTATCGCTTTGACGGAACGGAATATTTTGAAATCAGCGACAGTACCACCGGTTTTCCCACATTCACCGGAATGCAATGGGAATGTCTGGTGGAATTCGATCTGGAGAAACCCACTCCGATACCGATTGTCGATTACTACGGCGGGGGAATCGGGATAATCGAAATGGGGGAACTTGATGCGCGTTGTGATTTTAATTTAAATGGTGTTCTTGGTGATACCATGGACTGCCGAATATTCCGGGACAGGCTGCTTGGAAGGGACGATCATTCTGAACTTGCTGACTGCTCTGATTTTAACGGAGACGGGATTCCGATGACGATCGAAGATTATGTATGCTTGACCAGATATGGTGAAGGTATTGCCCCGTCTCCCGATGCGATTGATTCGACGTTAAATGGTATTGCGACTTTCTATGAAGAGCCCGAACTGATATTAATGTCGACCGATTTCGATCTGCCCGCCGGCGGAATGCTCCTGACATATCGACTCACAAATTCGATTCTTTCCGATGTCTTTTATCTCAAAGGATATCGCAACATGACAGTTGACCATTATCTGTCCGGCGACACCCTGAGAATAATCATTTATAATCGAACACCGGGAGAGGATATTCCCGCCGGCCTGGAAATGGTCATGGGATTGAAATATATCGGCGATAAACCACAATTGGTATCCGCTACCGCCGCCGGTTTATATGGCCGGAAGGTTGAATTACAGACGAATTTCGAAGGAGCGTTTCCTGTCATAACCGGGGATTTGGATCTGGACGGAGTCGTGAATATTCTAGATATAGTCCAATTCATTAAATATTTCAATTGGGGCGGTTCAGCATTCGATATAAAGGAAATCAAACAAAGTGCGGCATCGGATATCGACTGGGATGGCAATCAATTGACACTTATGGATATGGTTCTGCTGGTTCGGATAATATATTTGGGTGCCGATTTCGGCCCC
>JBFMFJ010000321.1:0-4548 GCA_040752235.1 Candidatus Zixiibacteriota bacterium
GAAGTGGCCAGGGCCAGACAACCGATTATACTCCAGGAAAATATAAACCTGGGCTTGAATATATCCAGCAGGATACTGCCGAGAAGCGGCCCCAGTGACCAGCCGGCCGTAACCGCAAAGCCATAAATCCCCATATAGCGTCCGGTACGTCCCTGCGGTGCCAGGTTGGCGGTAATAGCCAGGGCGGGCGGCGATATGAATATTTCACCCATGGTGACGATAGCCAGCGCCACCACGAAGGCGATGAATGTGGCAGTCGCCCCCACCATAGTATAACCAGCCGCATAGATAATTGCCCCAAGGCCAAGCTGGATGGTCAAACGGGTTTTTTTCAGAAAATACGTCGTAGGTATCTGGAAAATCGTCACCATCAGACCATTTAGCGTGAATAGATAGCCAAGCTGTACCTTGCTTATCCCGACAAAATCAACCGAATAAAGCGAAAATGGCGTTATTAACTGTGCGACTACCAGGTACAGGATAAATATCAGGGCAGCATGCTTTACAATCAGCTCATTACCCTTCAGCTTGAATATATCACTGAAGCGGGATTTATCGTTGGCGGCTGCCTCCATCTTGATTCCTCGCAGAAACAGTACGATGATTCCTGTTGAAATCAATGTCATAATTCCGGAAATGATAAAAAGGAGTGAGAATGAATGACTGGCCAGAAAACCGCCCATGGCCGGGCCGACTGCCCACCCGAAATTCCCCGCCACCCGAACGATGGCATAACCTTCGATTCTGTTGTCAACATCCACCAGATCAGCCACGGTAGCATTGGCGGCCGGTTGAAAAAGGGCGCCGAAAATCGAGTTTAATACAAGCAGTCCGCCGATAGCCCAGAATCCCCAGCCTTCGTAGATCGAATATGACATCATAAAAAATATGATGGAACGAATTACCTGGGAATGCACCATGAGCGGGTACCGTCCTATTCTATCCGAAAGCTCCCCCCCAAGTCCCTGTGCCGTCGCCCTGATGATAGCTGTCACCCCCAGAAATATTCCGATACTGGTCAACGACATGCCCAGTTCCGAATGGAAATAAAGCGATACGAACGGAATAGAGAGAGAAAAGCCCATTGAGGAAGCTACCCAGCCGCCGCAAAGAACCCAGAGACGATGATCATATTTTTTAAAATAGGCCAACATATTTGTCAGTATTACACCATCAAATCGCCGGCCAGGTGGGAGGCCGTCTTCATGAATCCGAATACATCAAATCTGCCGAAACCACTCCGTGCCATGTCGGCCAATATATGTCTTTTGCTAAGACTCAGCAATATCGAAATAAAATCGGCTGCCCGCCTGTCATTTTCGATATCCACGGCAACCCTGTTTTCCAGTAGAATTGTGCGATTTAAGGGTGAAAATGTTCCAATGATAGGATGAAGAATAAACATCGGCAGGCCAAGCCCCAAGGTCCAGTTGGTTCTTTCATGAGACGGCGCAACAAAGTAGTCAAGGAATGGAAACAGGCTTTCTACCAGGATATCTTCCTCCCGACGATTATTAAAAGAGAAAACCAATATTCCGGTGCTCGCAAGTTTCAACCTGATATCATCTGGAGACATTGATGAATAATTAGCCGCAAATCCCATCCTGTGCGTCAGAATGCTTTCCAGCTTCCCTCCCTTTCGGCAAAATACAATTGCCTTTTGATTGGAATTCATCAGTGAAGAAATCATCAGGACTATTTTGTGTATGTGCTGTTTTGGTTCCGCCCCTGACGAAAAGAAACCGCCGGTCAGGACATTATTCCGGTTCAATCGAGCCAGGCGTTCGTTATAAAATTCTCCGGCTTTTAACGCGAGACCCTCTTCAATGCACAGGCCGGTCTGAATAATACTGTCTTCCTCTATCCCATTTTCGATGAATGCCATGGCGGCCCGACTGGTTGGTACATATATTTTTCTTACTCCCCTGACTATTGCCTCGGCCGGAACGGCATTTTCACCGTGTTGATAATAAGTGGTTGTCAGGTCGGATATCATCGGAACCAGAAGAGGATGCGCCACCAGAGCAGGAAAAGGGTTTTTCTGGATATAACGCCTGATACCTCCCGCCATAAGATTTAGTATCATATTCTTCCGATTCGGGGCGTTACCTTTTCTTATGGAATTATATATATGACCGATAATACCGCCCTGACTGCCATAATGGTATAGCGACCTGACAGTCCTCCACAATTGCAGCGAAATACCGGAGGATAGCTCAAAAACATCCACTATATTCAATTGTATTTTGTTGCCGTATGACTCTTCAAGATGCCTGATAGTACCATCAAGATAGAAAGGATGACCACGCCCAATATTGGTGTATATTATACTCAGCACCTTTTTTTCGATCATAATGGCTAACTCCGGATAATCGGCACATTATATTATATATTATTTTAGACAGGGCAATATTAATAATTTAATGATTGATTGAAGCCTCTGTTGCGGCAGGGCAAAAGGTTCTTAAATCAAGAACCCGCGATGGCTATTTGGCGGAGACCAGCTCGCCGAGTTTTTCTGATGAAATCAGGAAAATGTTTCTCTCTTCGGATGGAATATAACCCTCGAGATATTCATAATTGATCGGTGTCAAACCGGGGGTCAATTTCCTTATTTGGTCGTTGCCGACACTCAGTATTTCCTCGGCCGAATCGACAATTATCCCCGCCCGCAGGGCATTGATTTCCGAAACCAGAATCCTTTTTGAAGTGTCATATTTCACCTGTTCGCCGAAGAGCAGGTCTTCCAGGTGTATAGTCGGCAGGGTGGCGCCATGATAGACAATATTATCTTCGCCGGGAAATGCCGGCGAATCAGCGTTACTCAGGGATGTCGGATTGACTATTTCTATAACATTTTCGACGTCCATCCCAAACCAGTAACCGCGTATCTTAAAACATAAAAATTGTTTCATATCAGCCGCCTTCCCCGAATATCTTTTATTATTAATAGCTGAATATATCAAATAATATCCCGCTTTGCCATTTAAAAACGACGAATCAGAAATATCGTGGTTTCTATATCTCCCAAATGTTATACGAAAAATCGGTGCCCGTTTCGACTCTATTATATTCGAACCGCGATTACATTATGCGGATGTCGTACTCAGAAGCTCCATCAGGCGGCGGGCGCTGCTCGGTGAATGACCGCTGTAATGATTATTCAGATAGGCGTACACTTCGCCCTGATCCCGCGAATATTCCTCGGAAAGATGTGACCACCACTTCAGGTCCTCTTCCCTGTCATCTCTTATATAACTGAAATCGGAATCGATTTTATCGCGATCACCCAGCAGCCTGATATATGCAAACCCGCCGGTGTATTCCGTCATACGAGGCATCCAGGGATGATCAACCAGGGCAAGTGTGATATTGCGGCTACGCAGTAAATCATAAAAATCGCTTTTCAGCCATTTCTTATTGCGCACTTCAACCGCGATTTTCAAATCCTTCGGCATGATCGATACCAGCTTTTCCATTATCTCGAAAGACTCATCGGGCTTGAATCCATATGGAAACTGAAGCAACAATGGCCCGAGTTTGTTTTCCAGCCGGCGCATGACATCAATAAACGCCTCGGCATTGTCCACCCGTGTCTTTATATCACCTTCGTGGGTGACACTGGCCGGGAATTTGGCCGAAAATATGAAATTGTCCGGAGTTGTTTTATACCACTTGGTAATGCTGTCCTTGCGCGGAATGCGATAATAAGTCGAGTCGATCTCCACCGTGTTGAAAATGGTCGCATAAAATCTTAAAAAATCAGCCGACGGACAAAACTGCGGGTAGAAATTGCCGAGCCAGTCTTTGTAACTGTAACCTGAAGTCCCGATATATATTCCGTTTTTGCTCATAGAGGTCATATCCACAAAAACAAAGTTACGAAACAGAAGTTCAATTTCCGCAAAAATTTATTGATAACCCTTTCCTTGCCAAATTCGGGATTTTGCATTATGTTCAGGCATATTTTGAAAGGAAATATGCCATGAAAGACAAAAGAAATGAAATACTGGCCAAAAATCTGATTGATTATTCGGTTAAACTCAAAAAAGGCGAGATTCTTTATCTCGAAATAAAAGGCATCCAGACCATCGAGCTGGGCAAAGAAATCGTCAAATACGCCACTCAAAAGGGAGCAATGACTTTCTGGTACTATAACGATGAGTCCATTATGCGTCAATTCCTGAAATCGGCCACTGAGGAACAGATGAAGATGATGGCCGATTTTCACCTCGCCATGATGAAGAAATCGGCCGCTTATCTTGGCCTGCGCGGTTCGGAAAATCCCTTCGACCTGGCCGATATCCCGGCCAAACAGATGTCCAAATTCCAAAAGATATTCTACAAACCGGTGCATCTTGAGGAACGTGTCAAACGCACCCGCTGGTGCGTGATGCGTTTTCCCAACAATGCCATGGCGCAACTGGCCGAAACCTCGCAGGAAAAGTTCGAGAATTTCTACTATGATGTCTGCAATCTCAATTATGCCAAAATGTCCAAAGCGATGGACCCGCTTATCCGGCTGGTCAACAAAACCAACAAAGTGCG
>JBFMFJ010000322.1:0-4539 GCA_040752235.1 Candidatus Zixiibacteriota bacterium
GCAAATATCACCCACATAGCCGGTTTGATTTCCCTCAACTTACCTGCCACCAGTTTTAGAAGTGTAAATGAAATAAATCCGAAAGCCAGTCCGATACTGATCGAGTAACTGAGGGCAATCATTACAACGATAATAAAGCTGGGAAAGGCCTCATCCATTCTGGAAAAATCTATTTTTGTCACTTCCCGCATCATGTACAAGCCGACCATAATCAAGGCCGGCCCGGTGGCATAGCCGGGGACAATTCCAATAATCGGAATAAAGATGACACTTAGAAGAAACAATATGCCAGTCACAACGGAGGTTTTCCCGGTTCGTCCCCCCTGCTCGATTCCGGCCCCCGATTCGATATAGGCGGTCACCGGCGAGGTGCCCAGAAGCGAGCCCATCACGGTCGCGGCGGCATCGATTCCCAGAAGCTGGTCAATCTTTTTGATCTGTCCTTTTTCATCGACGATTTCCGCTTTATGAGCGCAGGCCACAACTGTCCCGATACTGTCAAACATATCAATGAACATTAATGCGAAGATTGAGCCCACAAGACTGCCCTTAAGCGCGCCCAGTATATCCAGCTTAAAAAGAGTCGGAGTAATATCGACATCAAATGTCACCCATCTGGTTGGGAGTTCGGTATAGCCGAAAATCAGCGCCAGAATCGTGGCCAGAAATATGCCCAGCAGCAGCGATCCGCGAATATTGAGATACTCCAGGATAATCATCGTCAGCAGTCCGCCCAGGCCGATCAGAACGGTGGGATTCATTTCGCCAGCCGATACCAGGGTCGCCGGATTATCGACTATTATGCCGACTTTGGTCAGGCCCATGAACGTAATAAACAGGCCTATTCCAACCGAGATAGCATAAATCAGCGAGCGCGGAATAGCCTCGACCAGCCGCTGCCGCAGCCCGATCAAAGTCAGCAGGAAAAAGAGTAAGCCCGCCAGAAAGACAATACCGAGGGCGGTCGGCCAGGCCACGTTTTCACCCAAAACAATCGAATAGGCGAAATAGGCATTCAGCCCCATCCCGGGAGCCATGGCGATCGGCGTGTTCGAAATCAGGCCGGTGGCGATACTGGCAATCCCGGCGGCAATACAGGTTACCGCGATCAAGGCCTCTTTATTCATCCCGGTCACCGACAGAATGTCCGGATGAACGAACATGATATAAGCCATGGTCAGAAAGGTCGTCGCCCCGGCCAGAACTTCCGTTTTGATATTGCCGACCGGCATCCCGCTGCCGATTTTGGGATTCATGTTATTGATATTCATATCCTTGATATTCCTGTTTTAATGTCGTTTGAATTATAATAAATAAGCTTTTTCATTTCGTTTGCCAATAGGAATTTGAGGTTTTAATCCTGACAAAAGAGAACCTTATTTTCCTCTTGCTAAAACGGAAGCATTTATTATTTTCTCTATGTGGGTCGTCACATCTTTGAACGACATTTCCAAAAGATCCACTGAATGTCCAATGAAATACGGTCGGATTATATTTCGGAGCGTGTTAATATGCCCAGAAAACCAAAGCAAAAAATAACCGTTGATGAGATATCCCTGGAGGAATTCTTCATTCATTTTTGCAGTGATACGCGCGAAGACAGGAAATGCTGTTTTATACTGGGTTCCGGTGCTTCCAGACCCTCAGGTATTCCTACCGGAGGAGAATTGGCAAAACAATGGATAGATGAATTGAACGACAAATACGGCAAAAAAAATATTACGGCATGGATGCAGAAGGAAAAAATCTCACCTGACAGACTCGCCGAGGCTTACACTAAGATTTATGTCAAGAGATTTAGATTCGACAAAAAAATGGGATATCTAAGCCTTGAAAAAATGATGAGCAGAAAAGACCCAAGCTGCAGATATTCTTATCTGGCTCAAATAATGGCAACCACGCCGAACAACATTGTCATAACCACCAACTTTGACAGCATGTCTGAAGATGCTTTATTTATCTATACTCAGGAAAAACCACTTGTCGTGGGACATGAGGCATTGGCTGGTTATATTAATCTTTTTGGTAGCCGGCCTACAGTGGTAAAAATCCACAGGGACTTATTACTCTCTCCAGAGAGTACCGATGACGGAACCAGAGAACTAAAAGGCAGTTTCAAGAAAAATCTGGAGGGTGTCTTTAAGTATTTTACGCCACTTGTGATTGGCTATGGAGGCAATGACGGCAGTCTGATGGGATTTCTGGAAGGGCTTACTGAAGTCGAAGGTGGAATCTTCTGGTTTTATCGAAAGGCCGACGGAGAGTTAAATGACAGAATTAAAAATGTGATTAAACAGTTCCGCGGTTTTGCGGTTCCCATTCCCGGCTTTGATGAATTAATGGTCCAGCTGGGGGACAGTCTCGGACTTAAAAGACTTGATGATAATGTAGTGGATATCGCAAAAAAACGGGCCTCGAAATACAAAGAGCAATTCAATAAGATTATGAAAGAAACCGGTGATTCCAATACAAAAGATGCCTTATCGGGTATTGTAGGCAGGGGCGAGAAGGATTGGTGGTATTATGAGGTGGAAGCATCCAGGGAAAAGGATATAAATAAAAGGGAAAAAATATATAAGGCAGGTATCGAGGAATTGCCTGATAGTCCTGAATTAAGTGGCAATTATGCACTATTTCTCAATGATATTCGAAATGATTATAGCAGAGCCGAGGAGATGTATAAAAAGGCAATCGAGTTGGATCCGAATAATGCGACTAATCTTGGCAACTACGCAGTATTTCTGTATAATATTCGAAAAGACTATGATAAGGCTGAGGCCTTATATGAAAAGGCAATCGAACTGGATCCAAGCCATGCAAATAATTTTGGCAACTACGCACTATTCTTTCATGATATTCGAAAAGACTACGACAGGGCCGAGGAATTATATAAAAAAGCAGTCGAGCTGGATCCAAACCATGCAAATAATCTTGGCAATTATGCAATATTCCTGAACAATGTTTGCAAAGACTATAACAATGCCGAGGAGTTTTACAAAAGGGCAATCGAAATGGATCCAACAGATGCAAATATCCTTGGCAACTACTCAAAATGCCTCATTGAAAAACATAATCTGACTGATGCGCGGAGATATATAAAGAAAGCCTTCGAATTGAATAAATCCGAGAGAAAAGAGTTGGATTTGGAACTCTGGTTCTATTGCTATGCCGCTTTCTTTGATGAATATAAGAATGCCAAAAAGAAAATTGAAGAATTACTTAATGATGGCATCAAATCTCCTGAGTGGTATCTGGATGAGGTTCTGGCGGTCGCCAAAGAATTAAAACACCCGAATTATGATAAATTGTGCGGGTATGCCAAGAGAATCACCGCGATAGATTAAATTTTTAATTGGAATGGCAGGAGTTAAGAAACTCCTGCCCTACTCAAATTCTTACCCTATTGATTATCAAAAAATACCCGGAATCAGTCTTTTGGTTTTGGCCGAATAGGCTGCATAGGCACCGCCGAAGGCATCGACCAGCGCCCTCTCTTCGACTTTGATACGATACAAAAAGGCAATCAGAATCGGCACAAAGATGACCAGCATACTGGCATAGCTGACAAAAGCCAGACCCAGCCCCAAAAACGAAAGAAGGCTCCCGGAATAGGCCGGGTGGCGGATACAGCCATATAATCCCCGGTCGACAATCCGATGGTCAGCCATGATGGTGACATCAACCGTGAAATAATGCCGGAGAGTCAAAATGGCAGTCCAGCGAATAACCAGCCCCGCGATTATAAACAACAGCCCAATAAAGAACAAATAAGTCTGCCCGTACGTTATCCTGCCGACACCCTTGATTCCCAGCCAGACACCGGCAGTTATGGCGATGACAATGATAATCCAGAGAAATCTTAGCGAGGAGCGGTCTTTCACATTCTTCGCGCCGTTGTGAGAATGTTTTATGATGGCCAGGCTGACTTCGGAAATGACCCAGATTGTGGAGATGATGATAAGAAAGTAAAATGCATTCATATTTTGTTTGCTGCCTCTTCCCTATTTACGGCGAACTTTCAAAAATGGTTTCTCTCTGTAATAAATAAAAGCCCCGCCTGAGAGCGGGGCTTTTTTCTATAAGATTACCCAAAAAAAAGTCGATAGTATTATTCTTCAGCAGCCTTCTTAATGTCGGCGATGACCTTTTCCTGTATTTCGCGCGGCACTTCCTCATAATGCGAGAAAGTCCTGCTGTAAACACCCTGGCCGGAGGTCATCGAACGCAGATCGACAGAATAATTATAAAGCTCAGCCTGCGGCACGGTGGCCCGGATTCTGGTATAACGCCCTTCGGGGTCCATACCGGCGATTTTGCCGCGTCGGGATGAAAGGTCGCCCATAACATCCCCGGTGAAATCCTCGGGAACAAGAATCTCTACCTTGCTGATCGGCTCCAGTAGAACCGGCTTACACTGCAAAAAGCCTTCCTTGAAAGCCATCGAACCGGCAATCTTGAAAGCCATATCCGAGGAATCAATGGCGTGATAGGAACCGTAAAAGACGGCTACTCTGACGTCAACCACCGGCGAACCGGCCA
>JBFMFJ010000323.1:0-4538 GCA_040752235.1 Candidatus Zixiibacteriota bacterium
AAAAGATCTTGTCTTTCAGCTGAAAGGGCTCGTGTGCGATTCCCGCACCAAACGCGGGCTGGCCGGATATGCCGTTATTGCCTATGATATCGATCGCCGAGATGAGGATGATTTTCTCGGCCGTGCAACCACGCTGCTTAATGGTGAGTTCTCTCTGAAATTCACCCAAAAAGACTTTATTAAATCGGTCGATGAAGATACATATGAAGGCGGTCCCGATATTGTACTTACCGTCGTCAATCGATTCGGAAATGTCGTCAAAATCACCGACCAGCTTACTGATGCACGACGTTTCGAGGAAATCCTGATTGAAGTCGATGTTAAAGAAAAAGACCAGCGTCCCGTGGGTCCGCCCGACATGGATGCTTTCGAAATTCTGAAAGAGCCTTATGGTGCCAACATCGATAAATTGAAAAAATCGGGAGTCAAAAATCATAAACAATTATTTAAGGCCGACCTTGCCGCATTGTCGAGGAAAAGTAGAATTTCCCTGAAGGAATTGGAGGTCGTTAAATTCCATTCCGAACTGGCCTATATTGATGATTTCCCTATCGAAGCAGCCAAAGCACTTACCGCCGCCGGCATAAAAACACGCGAGGATCTTGCGGGTGCAAGACCGTTTCAGGTAATCAAGGCCATCAATGACGCCAAAACAGGCGGCATCATCGATGCCGGCTTCGAGGTTTCACCCTCGATCGCCTATGGCTGGATAGGCTATGCGATGGGAATGGATCCCAAGCCATTCAGCGCCCCTCTCGACAAGAAAAAGATACTGACCCATTTTAAGACCATAAAGAGTCAATTTCAAAAGGTTAATCCGACTGCTTTTGTAACGCCAATTGCAGGCCTTTTCAATGTCTTCAATAGACTGAGTGCCATGGCCAATGTGAGAGGGCTTATGGAGGAGGCCGGTGTTCATGACCTATCGGCCCTGGGAACATTCAAAATCGTGGGTCGGCGTGTTATTCATCCCGGATATTATATTGCCTTTCCTCTTATCCCAATATTAACCCAATTAAAGGCGAAGAATCTCCTAACCATGATGATCGAAAGGGGAAGTGATTTTAAGCGAATCGAGACTTTCGATGATGCTATACGGTTTGTTCACAACCCTGTTACCGATGCTGTCATTATCGGATCGGTAGTCGACTTTGTTGAAGACGGGCAGTTGATTATCGGCCGAGATGTAACATCGCTGACGATCATTTCGGAGGAAATTCGATACAGCGAAGTCAACGCCATCAGTTACGAGGAGAGCGATCGTGTCCCCGAGCCGCGCGCACCAATAAGCCCTTCTCGTGCCGAGACGGGACGTCCGCGTAACGACAGAAATGTCTACACGCCCAATGGAGGCAATCGGGGAAGAAACGGAGGCCGAGGCTCTGACGGACTGAACGGAGAGGCCGGGTTTAATGGTGATCTTCTGGGGCCGGCACCGGATGTTACCATCTACGTCAGGGATACTCCGGAAGGCATGCCCGATATTAATATTGGCGGACGGCGCGGCGGGCGCGGGCAGACCGGACAGCACGGTGGGCACGGCAGCGACGGTGCCCGCGGCCGGGAGGCTTCGAGCGGTGCCTGCCAATGCTGGCGCGGTGTCGGACGCGGCGGCGACGGCGGTGACGGCGGACGTGGCGGAAATGGCGGAATTGGCGGAGCCGGCGGTTCAGGAGGAAATTTGGAAATCAGTACACTGGAGGACAATATTGCCTCGCTTGTAACATTAAGACCTCTTTATGCAAACACTTCGGGCGGACCCGGCGGTGATGGCGGCTCGGAAGGAAGCGGAGGGTCGAAGGGAAGAGGCGGTGCGCCGGGAGATGATTCCTGGCCATGGTGCGATCAGGAACCAAGTCGTGTCGGAGCCGACGGACATGATGGTTCTGATGGGGCCGCAGGTCCCCGTGGCCCCAACGGGCAGGATGGCAGCTTCACTCTGCAGCCATTGACTCTCTCCGACTGGAACGCCATTTTCAACATGCCCTGGTTGATTCGGCTGGAACCATGGACCGGACATGCCGGTGATACAGTCCATGTGGTCGCCCGAAATCTGACGTCCGATACCCGCCTGCGTTTCGACAGTACGTACATCACCCCGATCAATCTCGATATAGACAACGGCACCTTCGATTTTGTCGTGCCGACCAACGCTGCCGGCGGATTACATAATGTTCAGTTGAGAATCCTGGGGGTCAGTGGTTACGTATTTTCAAACTCGGTCAGTTTTAGAGTATTACCACATCTGACGGCTGTTTCGCCCAACAACGGCGTTCCCGGTACACCGCTGACACTAACCGGAACCGGTTTTATGAATGGCGCTCAAATACGATTTGCGGACACAACCTATCCCGCGGCCTATGTCAATCAGACACAGCTTGATTTTACCCTGCCGGATCATGAAAATATCGGTACCGATGCGGGGGTTAAAAATATCCAGGTTGTCAATCCGGATGGCCGCGAGTCGGAAATTCTTACTTTTGATCTCTCGCTTGATATAATCATCAGGGTCAAAGCATGGCGGGTATTTCCCGATATCTGGATAGGAGGCGGTGGCTTATTTGGAGGACCCGGACCGGGTCGGGACGAGGATGATATCCGGGAATTATTCATAAACAGCCCTACGCCTAGGCAGGTTTGGATTGATCA
The DNA here is from genome assembly GCA_040752235.1 of Candidatus Zixiibacteriota bacterium. Classification (GTDB taxonomy): domain Bacteria; phylum Zixibacteria; class MSB-5A5; order GN15; family PGXB01; genus PGXB01. Next base: position 2,650 of record JBFMFJ010000323.1, read on the forward strand.
CCATATAGTCCTCGAATTTGATCCCAATGTCGGTATTGCGGCCGTTCCGGCCGATTGGGCCGACAGTTGGCCGATCGACGGCGTCACTTTTGGCGAGAACGAAGCTGTGATCAAAGAAGTCGATGCGGACGGCAATTTCGTCCATTTTGAAGATGGTGCCATTAATTTCTATTTCGTAGATGATATAGACGACTGGACAACGCATGCCTATACCTATCTGGGCACCGAAGCTGATCGTCGAGAATTCGTCATTTTTGAAGACACCCCATTGTTGTCCGATTGGGAGGAGGCTCATGTTGCGGCCCATGAATTAGGCCATATCTTCGGTCTTCCGCATGTATGCGGGACTGACGGGGGCGAGACATTTGGCCGAGACTGCGATGAGGATACTGATGTTGATTATCTGATGTTCCCGTCGACCAATCTATTTCTCGATGAAGGAAATACTCTGACTGTGGAAGAAGCCCGGATCGCGCGGCGTGTTGCCCGGCTCTGGCATAACCTGTAAAGGAGGTAGCTTAAAAATGTCAACCGAACTCGAACGCAAAATAATTTCTCTTCTAAAAGGCGGCCACGCGCTTTCAGAGTCAGCCCGGAGGGCATTGATTAAGGGACTCGGCACCAATGGCCGTGATATTCTTCGCCAGATCGCCGAAGGTTCACTGGCTGTGGAGCATCCAAAACTGCGCGGCAAGGCTGTTATAGCGTTGGGCTTTGATGACAAAGATCTCGACAAATCGCTTGAAGCCCTTCGGAAAGTCCTAAAAACCGGCGATGAAAAATTGCAGGTCTTGTCACTGAGAGCCTTTGGCCGTCTTAAACCGGAGGCGGTCGTCGATGAGGTCAAGACTCTTATTAAGGATTCCGAAACACCGCCGGCAGTGGCACTCGCGGCGGCCAGAGTTGCCGCATTGATTGGAGGCAATGAAATAGCTGCGGAACTTCGCAAATTGCGAAACAGGCTTCTGCCGCTGGCGCTTGGTCCCCAATCGCCGTCTATTGTAAGTCTGGACAGGCTAATAAAGCAGGCAAGCGGGACCGCACCCTCGCCTGCAGAAGATGAACCTAAGATTGTTATCTAGGATGGTCGCGATTTATAAATCGCCCCGAATCGGTAGGAAAGCCCTATATAATAAAAGGCGCATGCAAAAATGCGCCTTTTTCACCGGCAGTAGTCAATTTTGTCCGGTACTACTACAATCGACACGACATTAGAGGCAAACCAGATTCATTGCGGTGCATGATTCTATATATCACAGCCGAATTTGAGCAGCTAAAAACCTGTCGGCGGGAAAGAATAATAGAGGGAATGCAAAACCTGTATCGAATTGAATCAGACTTTCAATGAAAAAGAATACGGTTCATATAGAAAGGGCAAAACCTGCTTAAGATTATACGGTAAATGACCAAAATCACATTTGACTGTTACGTTTTTGGTATTATCTTATCCTTAAGATGGACTCAATCGATCAAATCATTCGCCAGCATGTTGACCTGGCCCTGATGGAAGATATCGGGCAGGGCGATATAACGACGACCGCCTGTATCGAGCCGGCCTCGGTCAAGGCGGAAATTGTCGCCAAATCCGACGGGGTTGTCGCCGGCCTGATGATTGTCGAAATGGTCTTTCAGGTGCGCGATAAGAATGTCAAGGTTGAAATCATCAAAACCGACGGCGATCCCTTTGTCAAAGGGGACCGAATTATAGGCATTGAGGGCGACAGCCGTGCTATCCTGACCGGTGAACGAACCTCTCTCAATTTTCTCGGGCACCTTTCCGGGATAGCCTCACTGACAGCTAAATTCGCCAAAGCTGTGGCCGGCACCGGGGCCGTTATTCTCGATACTCGCAAAACCACGCCGGGACTGCGCCTGCTGGAAAAATATGC
>JBFMFJ010000324.1:0-4532 GCA_040752235.1 Candidatus Zixiibacteriota bacterium
TTCGAAGGGAAGGATCTGCCACGCACAAAATACTACCGTCAGGTCACAATTCCACGATTATCATCGCGGAATCAAGACCTGACAGAACATTATTTACCGTGAATGACAATATTTGTCAATGATTCCATGTTCATCCTTTATGCCTTGACATATTAAAAACTTTTGAATATATTTTACGTATCAAGGTATATATATCAGTCTAAGGCTCTTAAACGAAATTTTAATAATCGGAGGTAAAGTATGTCCAGGACCATCTTGACCTTTGCCGCCCTGGGGCTTCTGCTGCTGGCCGGATGCAGCGATGACAGCAGTACCGGTGGTGATGACACCAACCAGAAAGTGACCGGCGACATTATGCCGCTTGCTGTCGGCAATGTTTGGAGCGGAACTCTATATACCTATTATACCGGCGGCGTCTTGGTAGACACCCTGATGTATTACATCACGAAAGATACTGTTGTTGAGGGAGAAACTTATTATCTTATGAACATCAAGCGCTCGGGGACTCATGAGCCCTACGCCTGGTACACGCTGCGTGATGATGGCCTCTATATAGCCAAATGCGAAAATGCACCTTCCGAGGGAGCCTGCCAGTTGTTTTTCAAGCATCCCATGACAGTCGGCGATATTTACACGACCGATCTCGGTAATGACGGCTATATCGACACCATGTATCTGGCCTCTTCCGATGAGAAAATCACAATAAAAGACAACTCCCACTATTGTTGCTGCTATTTTAGAACCTGTCAGGATATATATTACGGCTACTATTTGGCGCCCGGGGTTGGGCTGGTGCAATCGACGGAATATTCGGGTTATACCTATATTTTGTGGACCCTTGACACGGCCATTCTAATGAACGAGTAAAATTCCTGTGGGCGGGGTCAGCCATTGACCCCGCCTTCTTTTCTTCCAATCCCATTTCAGTTTTTCCGAAAATCTCTCAGATTATTTTTATAAGCCATTAAGATACAGCAAGATAGTGATGTGGATAAATTGTGGATAAGATGTAGAAAAATATAAAGAATGCGCAAAAGTAGTCGTTTAGTGACGCAGCCGCCAATAATACCGCAGGCTTGATAAAAATAGCCCCAGGCCGATAGCCATGTAAAGCGGCGCCAGATAGATTTTTTCTATCGGCAAATGCCGCAGAGTGTAGCCCATCACCATCATAATTATCACGATAAAGTAGGACCTTTTGTTTTGAAAGGCGAAGACGCAGACTTTGTCTTTCCCGGGCGATTGGGCGTAAATCCGGGTCAAATTCTGCATGGCCAGCCGGGAAAAACCGAAATGATATATGGCTGTTCCGACAAGTATCCCGACAGCGAGGACTATCGCTATCCGCCCGCCTGACCCCGACAGCCAGCCAACCGCGGCAGTCATCAGCCCCAGACCGACAGCCGACCAGACTATTCCGGCCAGCAAGACCAGTATTTCTCTTTTGGCGGCAGGAGTATTCATAATTGAAAGATGATACGAAAAAGGCAGGTGTCAAGATGGAATTGTCCGGTAACAAAAAAAGGCGGGTTATGAGCCCGCCTTCTTCATTTTCGAGAAAAGATATGCCTATTTCATCACATGCATCATCGTGAAGACGTAGTTCGCGGCAAGGTCGTGAATCGTCTGTGCCTTGGTCGAGGCTCCATGACCCTGTTTGGTTTCTTCATAGTACCAGACCGGTTTGCCCAGCTTGCCCAGGACATAGGCAAAACGCCGCGGATCCGATGGCGGTACGCGCGGATCATTGTAGCCGCCGGTCACCATAATCGGCCTGGTCAGATTCTCAGCATAGTACAGCGGCGCCAGCCGGCGGTTCAAATCGCTGTTCGGCGGACCATATTCCTTTGTCCAGTATGGTATGAAAGCGGGATGAGAATTAATCATGGTATGATCAGGATCGGAAACGCCCACCTCGGAAACGATACAGGCGATTTTCTCGGGGCAGTGTGTTCCCAGCCAGTTGACAGTATAGCCGCCGTAAGAGCCGCCCCAGATGGCGATTTTTTCCGGTTTCGACCAGCCTTCGTTGATCAGATAATCAATCGCCGATTCGTCGTCTTTGAGAGCATTGAAACGCCCTTCGCCGTTATCGGCAAGCTCATAGGCCGGACCATAACCGGTCGAGCCGCGCACGTTAGGCCGCATGAATATGAATCCCTTGCTCAGAGCAAAGGCCAGATTGCGCTGGAAATAGGGGCGCGTCTGGCTGGCCGGACCGCCATGGTAGTCGATAATGGCCGGATTGCTGCCGTCCTTTTTGGCATTTTGAGGAATATATATGAATGCCGGAATTTCCATGCCGTCGGCTGAAGATTTGTAATGAATCAATTCGACTTTTACCTTGGAGAAATCAAACCCGAAGGTCGAGACTTTCCCGATCTGTTTGAGCTTGTTTTCACCCATTTTGAACATGAATGCGGTCGGCGGGACGGTCGGCCCCGAAAAGTCGAAAACCACATCGCCGGAATCATTGGCATGAACGGCATCAATAATGCCGATATCGGTTTTCGGCATCGGGACAATATTCCCTTTCATATCGAAACAGGCCAGTTCCGAATAACCGTCATTGTTCAGCCTGACGAAGGCAATATCCTTTTTCCTATCAAGCCCGGCTCCGTCGATTTCCTTCTTGGGATCATATACCACCTGGAATTCATTCGGTTTGGCCGGATCGATCAGGCAGTATTTCAGGAATTCATCTTCATTGGATTTAATCGAGGTCAGGGTCAGGATTTTACCATCTTTGGTGAAGGTGGCATCATTGAACATGGCGGTATCGGATATAATCGTGATCGAATTAGTAGCCAGATCATAAATGCCCAACTGGTGTTCGAATCCGGAGTACTGCCGGATGATCGGCATTTTTCCCTTATAATAATCGGTCGGGAAGAAAATACCCGGCTCGGTGTAGAGCGTGTCCAGAATCCCGGTTGACAGCGTATATCGGGCAATGTTAAAAGTCTTTCGGTCATATACGAGGACATAAAACTGATCCGGGTTGTCTTCATCCCAGGTCGGCCCGTAGTAACTCAGGGTACGGCTGACCAGAAGCGGCCGGAATTCACCGTTACGGCCGAAATACCAGAGGTCATGCCACTCATCGCCGTATTGAAAAACATCGACAATGACAAAATCGCCCGATGGATGCACCGAAAAACCGCTGACAGAGATGCCCTCTTCCGACCAGCTGTTGGGTGTCACCTGTATAGGCCAACCCATCGGCTTATCCATATAGAAAAGGGCGGCATCATTGCCGGTCAGACGCATCGTGAAATAAATCCGGCCGGTGTTGTCGACCTGTGGACTTGTTATCAGGTCGATACCGAGCAGAAACGACAGGTCGCGCACAGTCGGTTCCCAATATTTCGAGGATTCCAGCATTTGGGTGGTGGCGGCATTATTGCTGTCTATGAAGGCCATAATTTTGGCCGTGTCGGTCAGAACCCAGGGATCAATTTCCTTTAGAATCTGATCAACTTTGCCCGAATCCTGAGCGCCGGCGCTCATAGCGAAGACGAAGAGCAACAAAAAGGAGATCATTGATTTTTGAAGCATCATTTCCTCCGTGATAGTGATATGATTTTTATAATTTTATTCAACATAATAAGACCGAAATAAATACGCAAGGTTACCATATTAATCAATTTTACGAATCTTTGTGGTGATTTTAGGGTAAATCTTTATCGATTCGAGTATTTAAGGAAAAGACAAATATAAGATAAGATTCTGACTGCCGGCCAATTACGGTTTCGGCTTCAGAATTACCGCCCGGCCGGTATGTCCGTCAATCAGGGCCTCAATCGGGTTTTCCAGGCGAATATGCCGGATATGCTCCGTTTCGCTCGCAACCGGCTGCGAGGTAATCCATTCCCAGTTGATATAATTTCGATCGGTTGTCCTGTTGACCGTCAGGTAACCGATTTGGAAAGCGATAAGATTCTGGAAGAAATGAGTCCCAAATGACGGTGTCACGGCAAAATCACCATAGGCCGCCTCGACAATTATCTGTGCCGACGATATCTGGTCCCAGGTAGTCGGAATACCCAGCCAGCGATCGGCGGTTCCCCAGCGCCCCGGCCCGATCAGCAGATATGTCCTGTTTTCCGCCTTGAACCGATCGTTGAAACTCCCCACTTCGGCAGCCATTTGAGGCATCTTTGCCCGGTCGAAATTGCCCGGGTTGACAAAGATAATATCCCTGATACTGTTTATCCGGCCATTGCTCAATGCCTGGTTGCTCTTGCAGACAATTTCGCCGTTATCGAACTTGTCCAGAGTAATTCCATCAAGAACCATCTCGGTGGCCATCGGGCGAATCTGCAGAAAACCGAAATCATGCAATTTCCCCGGATCAGAACTCAACTCAGCGGCGAACTCGATCTCAACCGGAATATTCATCCCGGATGAGCCCAACTGGAGCAAAAATCGGACGATTTCATCCAGAGGGAATATTTTGGTCTTGAGAATCGGCGCGAAATTAATCAGCTTAATCCCCGAACGATTGACCCCTTCATAAACACGATCATTGT
>JBFMFJ010000325.1:0-4527 GCA_040752235.1 Candidatus Zixiibacteriota bacterium
ACTCCCGTCGGTCATGGCCTGCTCTTTCCGCAGTTTAATTAAACCGGCTTCCGCACCCGGAGCTGGATGGACCAATGGGTCGCTCATGTCGACTGCAAAAAACTCCTGCTGGGAGTTGTCGAGAAAATCTTTTGCCGATGAAAACTGCGGCAGATTCTGAGGATTGCTGGGAGAGAAATACAGGCAGTTGCCGCCTTCGACAATAGTCTTCCCAAGACCGAGCGCGGCATAGACGACCCCTTCCTTCGGCCGAATATTCCCGATCGGGTAGAAATTATATGACCTGGCGATGCCGGAGATAACCGGGTAAAAACTGTTATTTCTATGACTGCCGACCACTTTCTGAAGAATAATTGCCATCTTTTCCTCTTCAACCCGATTGCCGGTCGCCTCGATATATTTTTTTGATTTTCGGGAAAAGATGGTGGCATAAATAAATTTTATGGCTTCCTCCAGCCGCTCCAGCCGGACTTTTTTGCTGGGATGGCAGTTTGGCAGCATATGGGTGTCGAATATACCCGCGAACGGCTGGTAGTGCGAATCCTCAAGCAGCGAGGATGATCTTACCGCCAGCGGATATTTAATTATCTCCATATATGCGCCGAGATCGGCCCGGATATTCTTCGGAAGTGAAGCTTTCTGAAAAGCCGCGGCGATTTCCTGATTGCTGTGTTCACCCAAAGCGTACTCCAGAAGATTATTCTGCTCCAGGAAGCTGTCGAAGACAGATGTTCCCAGGATGGCCGATGGCGGCACATTGATTCGAACACCCTCGAAGCTGTCATAAACGTTGTAGCGGCGCAGCAGGCGGCTGATAAAGGCCAGACCGCGCCCCTTGCCGCCGAGCGAGCCATCGCCGATGCGGACAAAATCACTCTGGAGATCAAACTGCTTTCTGGAAAAGTCGGTGACAATACCGAGCTGTTTTTCATAGCGGAAACTTTTGAATGTATCCATCAAATAGGCGCGCACCGCCTCGGCATTCTTGAACTCGGACACTTTTCTCGGGCGGAGGCGATTGGCCAGATCGAATTCGGTTCGAGCCATCAGCCAGTTGGAAAAATGATTGCGGCTGGCATGAAAGATGAGAGATGCCTCCGGCACTTCCTTGAGGCACTGCTCCATCGAATGAAAATCATCGGCTCTTGCCACCTCTGTTCCATCAGGCAGCCGGAACACGAAATCACCGAAACCGAAATTCTGCCGGATAAAGTGGCGCAGTTCGGTCAGCAATGCCGGCGTTCGTTTATGCAGGAAAGCTACGTTTTCCGCTCTGGCCTCCTCGACATAGCGAAGATTCGATGACTGCAGCAGTATCGGCAGATCCGGCATCTGCTTTTTGACCTTGCGAGCCAATTTCAGACCGGCCAGGTCATCGGGTTGCCCGCTCTTGGAAAATTTTATGTCCGAAATAATGCCCAGCAGATACTGGTTATATTTTTGATACAGCTCCAGACCTTGCTCGTATGAATCGGCCAGAAGAATTTTCGGGCGGGCCCGCATCCTGATGAGCTTGTGCGACAAATTCAATCCGTCGGCCATCAGCGCCTGAGTCTGCCGCATGATCACACCGTACAACAACGGCAGATATGACGAATAAAACCGGATGGAATCCTCTATCAGAATAATGACTCTGACTCCGACCAGCCTCGTGTCAAAATCGACATTGATCCTGTCTTCGATATATTTGACAATGGCCAGGAGAATATTAGCCTCGCCGCCCCAGAAAAACGGTTTATCGACGGCCTTTGAAAAATCGGGATGATAAGTCACATTCAATTCCCGCGGATGAAAGGCCAGCAGGACGACCGGGATGGCGGGAACAATCTCTTTGGCTTTCCGTCCGAAATCAATGATATCCATATCACCCAGTTTGCGGAACACCATCACCAGGTCGAAATTCCGCTCCGCCAGCAGCTTCAGCGCCTCCTCGCCCGTCGAGACTCTTTTCATCTGCGGTGCAAACGAAAGATTCAATTCGACATATTCGTTGAATATAAGCTGCGCGACATGTCCGTCTTCCTCCAAAATGAAGGAGTCATACATGCTCGATACCAGAAGGATATCCTTGACTTTGAACTGCATCAGGGAGTCAAAACGGGCAAAGCCGGATTCATAATCCTTCAGGTCGATATTTGGTTTGGCCATTTTCTGAAAAACCTCTAAGTTCCCATATCCACAAATATACGCATGATTCGGGATATTTCAAAAAGGCGTGTCAGATTAAAACGAGACGGCAGGACATTCTCGCATGCCCTGCCATCTCAAGATAATTGACGTCAAAAACAGCTTAGACAACGCCCTGATCGAGCATCGAATCGGCCACCTTGACAAAACCTGCAATATTGGCGCCCATGACATAGTTGCCCGGATCGCCGTATTTCTCGGATGTTTCTTTGCAGGCGTTATGAATGGAGATCATGATGCCATGGAGGCGTTTGTCAACTTCTTCACGAGTCCATGACAGACGCATGCTGTTCTGAGACATCTCCAGGCCCGAAGTGGCCACACCGCCGGCGTTGGCAGCCTTGCCCGGACCATAGAGGATTTTGCTCTTCACGAACAATTCGACCGCGTCCGGTGTGCTGGGCATATTGGCGCCTTCAGCCACGCACTTGCAGCCGTTCTTGAGCAGCGTCTCGGCATCTTTGCCGTCCAGTTCATTCTGAGTGGCGCAGGGGAGAGCCACATCGACCGGAACATTCCAGACGCCCAGGCCTTCATGATACTTGGCCGATGGGAACTTCTGGGCATATTCTTTGATCCGGCCGCGTCTGACGTTCTTTAATTCAAAGACGAATTTGAGCTTTTCGGGGTCGATTCCAGCTTCATCGACAATGAAACCGCCGGAATCCGACAACGTTACGACCTTGCCTCCCAGTTCATTAACTTTTTCAGTGGCATACTGAGCAACATTGCCCGAACCGGAGATCGATACTTTCTTGCCCTTCATGGAATCGCCCTTGGTCTTGAGCGCTTCCTGAGCAAAATAAACGGTTCCGTATCCGGTCGCTTCAGGACGAATCAAGCTGCCGCCCCAGTTAATGCCTTTGCCGGTCAGAACGCCTTCGAATACGTTGCGGATACGTTTGTACTGGCCGAACAAGAAACCGATTTCACGGCCGCCGACGCCGATATCACCGGCGGGAACGTCGGTATTGGCGCCGATGTGGCGATTAAGCTCGGTCATGAAACTCTGACAGAAATGCATCACTTCATTGTCCGATTTTCCCTTGGGGTCAAAATCGGAACCACCCTTGCCGCCGCCCATAGGAAGCGTCGTCAGAGAATTCTTGAAAACCTGCTCGAAACCAAGGAATTTCAGAATGCCCAGATTGACACTGGGGTGAAAACGAAGGCCGCCTTTATACGGACCGATCGCGCTGTTAAACTCGACTCGAAATCCACGGTTCACCTGGACTTTGCCGGCATCATCAACCCATGGGACTCGGAACATGATTACGCGCTCAGGCTCGACAATCCGTTCCACGATCCTGGCTTCCACATATTCGGGATGCTTTTCGAGAACGGGCCCGAGAGATTCCAGAACCTCATGGACTGCCTGATGGAATTCCGGTTCAGCCGGGTTCTTGGCCTTGACCATGGCCATCACGGACTCAAGATACTGGTTCATTTCAACTCCTTGCTATAAAATATGAATTCACCAGTTTGTGAAATTATTAACAAACATTTAGAAATTACCCTAAAATGGTCCTGATGTCAATAGCTTTTGGCCGGAAATCGGCAAAAAAATGCCCTCTAATCGTGCCTTTTTTCACAATCATAATCACATATACAAAATCGGCCATGTTTTACTCTTGACTTTTTGAGATCGAGCCATACTTTATCAGTTTCCAATCATAATGGAAAGAAGGCAGCGATTGATTTTCATATCAACAGAGCTTCTTATTTTCTTTTTTTAACCATGTTTCAAGGAGGGAGTCATGAGTAAGAATCTAACCATTTCAAGATCATTTACGGGCCGGTTGGCGTTTATGCTTTTCTGCCTGGCGATAGTCTTATCCGGATCTGTCCGGGCCTCAGATTCGTCTGTCCGCATAGCTATCCTGGGTGATCGCTACGGCACGGAGGAAAAGGGTGTTTTCGGAGAAATTGTCAATGAAATCGATCTCCTCCGGCCCGATCTGGTTCTCCATGTTGGCGATATTATTGACAACTGGGGCGACAGCCTCGAGATTGTCGGGCAATGGCAGGGATTTGATTCTTTGATCGCTCCGCTTGATGTGCCCCTCTATGGCCCGGCCGGCAACAATGATATCTGGGACGATATCTCGGAAAAAATATATGTCGAGCGTTTTGGCGCCGCTTACAAGTCTCTCGACTTCAACGGCATTCATATTGTCTTGGTCGATAACAGCCGCTGGGAAAATGAGGATTTCCCGGCTGAACAGTTGGAATGGTTGAAAACTGATCTGGAAAAGAATCAGAATGCCCGATATACGCTGGTGCTGATGCATAAGCCATTCTGGTATAATACCCTTCAGACAGGCGTGATTGATCCGTTTC
>JBFMFJ010000326.1:0-4507 GCA_040752235.1 Candidatus Zixiibacteriota bacterium
CTTCAAAGGCATCACCGGAGCGGAACAACGGCACCAGGGCCAGTCCGCCGATAGTTGATGCAATCACCTTCCGGCGGGAAATATCAATTTTCTGGGTTGAAGCCGGATTTCCTTCGGTCTTTTCAAGATTGGGAAAGAATTTGAATGTAAGTGATCCGGTAGGGCAAATCGCCTGACAGTTCAGGCACAGAACGCATTCAGGCTGATGCCATTTCGAGCCGACATCGGGATTATCGGCGCCCTGGCAATGAAGAACGCATTTCTGGCAGCCGTTGCAGCTTGGGGCGTCCTTCTCCAGGCCGAAGATGGCATAGCGCGAGAATATTCCCAGCATGGCTCCCAATGGGCAAATCCCCCGGCACCAGAATCTGGTGAAAATACGATTCAGGATCAGGACAATCAGAAACATGATTCCGATTGTCAGAATCGTATGGAAGTGCATTTGCCGGAATGTCAACAACACCGGTGAAATGATATCATAAATGAACTGAGCCACAATTGATAAGGGCGCCAGTCCGAGTGATTTTATCCAACCCAGCAGGCCATCGGCACTGGTATGAAGGCCGGGCAGTATAACGGTCCCAATTGACCGCGCCAGGAACGCCAATGGATCCAGCAGGCCTATCTGAAGCGATCCGGCAACAGCCGCTGCAATAAACACAAACAGAATGTAATATTTTATCCGATGATATTTTTTATACCGGTTCGAATCAATCAAACCTTTGCCTTTTCTTCTAAACCGCTCCGACGGTATCTCCGAGATCCAGTGATTTACTGTTCCTAACGGGCAGACCCAGCCGCAGAAGAAACGTCCCAGAAAAATGGTCGGAATCAGAATCACCAGCGACCAGATCAATCCTTTGAATATAGTCCCGGTAGCCAGAAGAGTCGCCAGCGCCGTCAAAGGATCGAACTGCAGGGCGATGGATACCGGGTAAGGCAGAAATGTCTCGCCTCCCGGGCCGGGGTTGATATTGATATCGAAATTGGTCTTGAGAATCAGCCAGAAAAATATCCCGAAGAAAACAATCTGCGATATACGCCTGAGATTTAGTACTGTTCTAATCGTCATTATGCAATTTCTTTATAGCCCGCGGCATGATAATCAACCTGCCCCAATCCGGATTGGGCCGCCAGCATGATATGCCTGACATTTTCCGCCTTCAAACCCAGAAATTCGCAGGCGCGTGCATCGGCCGCCACGATATCGGTGGAGCAGATGACGGTATTCTCTATATTGACATCGGCTATCGAGCCTCCCTGCGGGCCGTTGCGCATCAAGACGCGGGTGGCATCGACAACATTCAAAGTCGGACGAATAAATGACACCAGATCGACGATGGACTGATCTATCTGCTGGTGCAACTGGTTACGCCGGCCGCCAAGAATGCCGTACAAATTTTTCATGCCTATCGTGCATGATGAAAGTGAATGCTGTTTGGTGATCGGCATATTGATAAATTTATCGGTTTCGATGAAATATTTCAGAACCGGCCATACCGTCAGCAGTTCGCCGCCCAGATCGGTCATAACGTAATCGTCCTCGCTGGGAAGAATCACTTTCGCTCCGGCTCCTTCGGCGGCCTCTTTGATACCGGAGCGGATGAATGTCCGCCGCGCATCATTGCAGGTGATATCGGTAACGATCACTGCCGAAGCGCCGGCCGCCAGACAGAGACGAACCATTTCGGCCACCAGTTCCGGGTTAGTGTTGGCCGCGTGCTTGGGGAGCCTGTCCCAGCCGACATTCGGCTTTATCGTTACACGATCCCCTGATTGAATGAATCTCCGGATACCTCCGATCGCGTCGAGTGCCGTTCGAAGTGCCTCCGGGTGATTTTCATTTCTGGCCAGGGCAATGGCAGGGAGTGATTCATCTCTGGCAACCTCGAATGTTTTGGTTTTGACAATAGCCGCCTGGTAGGATGATGTCTCGCGATTATGAAAATCGAATCCGACGATTCCGGTAAGTGCGGCCAACCCGGCGGCATTGGCGGTTTTCTTTAAAAAATCGCGTCGATCCATCAGCTCCCCTGAATCAGCATTTTTAATTTTAGAAAATATAAAGGATTAGAATTACCGATGCAAGCCAAAGGAGAACATCCAGCAGCAGCGGTCGGTCCGTGAGCAGAAGTCGTGTCGGCGATCCCCCTTTTTCCTCCTTGTGGACCAGATACAAATAGCGGAAAATCCCGTAAATCACGAACGGGATGGTAACGAACAAATAATGAGTTCCCAGCTTGGCCCCGACCTCGGGAGACAGGGTATAAAACAGATAAGTTATAACGGTCGAAGCGGTTACGACGCCAATTAACTGGTCCAGCAAATAGGTGGAATATTTTTCGAGAATCTTGCGATGTGCCCCGGCCTCTTTTTCAAGATATATCAGTTCGTGACGCCTTTTGCCCAGTCCCAGGAATAATGCCAGGACAAAGGTGGTAATGAGAAGCCAGCCCGAGATTTCCACCTCTATTGCCGCCGCACCGCCTGCCGCCCTGAGAACAAAACCGGCCGCAATAGCCATCACGTCTATAATCACCACATTTTTCAGGAAAAAGGTGTAGAAAATATTCAATATCAAATAACTCAGGACAATTATAAGAAACAGGTGATTAATCATAGAAGATATCGCTATTCCCGCAACGGCCAGAACGAGGCCGATTATTGTCGCGGAGGATACCGAAATCTCACCCGAGGCGATCGGCCTGCTTTTTTTCAACGGGTGGAGCCGGTCGCGCTCTCGATCACTTATATCATTTAGCACATAAACCGAGGATGAAAGAAAACAGAAGGCAATCAGGGCTTCAAAAGCGATAATCGTTTTAGAAAGAATATGAGCTTCGCCCGCAAAAATAAGCCCGGCGAGAACGACGCCGTTTTTCAGCCATTGCTGAACTCGCAGCAATCGGAATAGATTCCTGATCATAAGTATATATAGTATCTACTGTTTACTATTATATCAAGAAAAAATTGGGTCAAAAGGGAAGGGATTTTTCCACGAATGGATAAAAGCGCTGAATAAAATCAACGGCGCGGCGGGTCGCTTTTTCGAAATTGCCTTCAGGAGCGCTAACGGTGACACGAATTATGGCGGCATCGGTCGGCCGCACCAGAAGCGAGTTTTTGACCAGATCGAATTTCAAGCCATACTCGTTGCGAATTTCGCCCGAACGAGTCTCATACCAGTACAGCATCAGTGACTTATGACCGTCGATCGATATAATCAGGCGATTGACCTCTTTCTTTTGCCCATCGGCAAGCTGCAACAGATAAGGGTGGATTTCCTCAATTCGCCAGCCTCCACCCGGCAGACAATGTTTCGGCGAATGAATCTGACTGCCGTATTTTTGTGATTTGAAATAGGCCAGGAAAAATTCCACCTTTTCGCCGTCTGACGTTTTATAATCGCGGACCGTGGTGAAGTCGGCTTTCAGAATATCATAGGTAAAGTCGGGCAGAACCTGTTCGGTGCCGCTGTAATCGGCATAGGCCAGTGGTATCTGACTGAAATCCGGTATGCGATCCGGTTTTTTTTCGGTGAAGCGAAGGACATTCCCGATAATACCCCCCAACAGGATTAACGTTATGGACAGAAGATATTGCTTTTTCACTTGAATATCCTCCGCAGAATAGCTCCGAAAATAAACAGCAGGATAAAGGCAACTACAAACACCATGGCGCCCATAATCGAATGGAAAGGTTCCTCGGTTACGGTCAAATCGGTGGTGTAAACGAAAATCGATGTCAGGAAAACCCGAAAGACATTGCTGATAACGGCAATAGGAACAGCCGAAACAAATAAAATTATCTTGGCCGATAGTCTTTTTTGAGACAGGTAGGCATAGATGGCTCCGAGCGCCATCAGTGACACCAGCGAGCGCATTCCGGAGCAGGCCTCGGCTACTTCGAGAGCCTGATTGGGTAGATGAATAATATTGCCTTGCCGCACCACCGGCATTCCGATAATGTTCAGAAGCACCGAAGAGACCTTACTGGCCAGAAGCTGCATGGGGAAGGTCGCCGAGAAATAGACTACATAAGGTATTGGTATCATGAATACCAGAAAGAGCACCGCGAACCAGCTCTTGCGGATGAATTCCGATCCGAGATGATACAAAATGATGCCGAAAAGAGTCACAACCAGTGAGAATCTGACCGTGAAATATTCCGAGGCGCCGTTGCCGAGGATGAAAAGGATGATCCCAATAATGATAACCGCCAGGCCGAAGCGGTTGGGCCTGGCTTCGATCTTGGATAGCTCGGCGCGGTTTTTCCAGATGAGATAAAAGGAAATCAGCGGCACCAGGAAACCATGGGAGTAGTTGGCATCATGATACCAGTCACGGACAAGGTCAATCAAAGCCGGGATATATATTAAAACCAGTAATCCCAGCAGAAAATAAAAGAGATTTTGCCTGGCGGCCGGCTGTGTATTATCAGTCATATCCATTGGTTAATATATTTTCTTTTTATATCGGCGGGAAAGCGAAATAAATTGCTTTTATAT
>JBFMFJ010000327.1:0-4505 GCA_040752235.1 Candidatus Zixiibacteriota bacterium
TGGTTACGCAGCTGTTCGGCGATCGGGCCCTGATCGGCAATGCCACCGGTTGCTCCTCGATCTATGGCGGCAATCTACCGACCACTCCATACACCTCGCGGCAGGACGGGCGCGGACCGGCCTGGTCCAATTCCCTGTTCGAGGACGCCGCCGAATTTGCCATGGGAATGCGGCTGGCCGTCGATCGTTTGAACATTCATGCCCTCGAACTGCTTCACAAATTATGTCCAAATGATTTCGATGATATCGCTAACACTGATCAGTCAACTCAGGAAGGTATTGAATTGCAGCGCCGGAAAGTCATGAAGCTCAGAGACAAGGTTAAGGCGATGTCAAATCCGGAAGCCAAGCGACTTCTTGACATAATGGATCATCTTGTAAAAAAGTCGGTCTGGGGTTTTGGCGGCGACGGATGGGCCTATGACATCGGCTATGGCGGTCTCGATCATGTTATGGCCTCAGGCCGCAATGTCAATATCCTTGTTCTTGATACCGAGGTTTATTCGAACACCGGCGGGCAGATGTCGAAATCATCACCGATGGGTGCTGTGGCCAAATTCGCGGCCGCCGGCCGGCCATTGCCGAAAAAGGACCTGGGCATGATGCTTATGTCCTACGGCAATGTCTATGTGGCGCAGGTGGCTCTTGGAGCCAGCCATGTTCAGGCGGTCAAGGCCTTTACCGAGGCTGAAGCATACAATGGGCCTTCAATTGTCATCGCTTATTCCCATTGTATCGCCCACGGTATCGATATGGCTCACGGTTTGGATGAACAGAAGAAGGCGGTCAATTCCGGTCACTGGATTCTCTATCGCTATAATCCTGATCTGGTAAAAGAAGGGAAAAATCCGCTTCAGCTTGATTCCAAGCCGCCTTCAATTACCTATGCTGACTACGCCTATGGCGAGGTTCGCTTCCGGACACTCAAGGCAAGTATGCCGGAGCGCGCGGCCAAGCTATTGAAACAGGCCCAGGCCGATGCCTTTCGACGCTACAACTATTACAAGATGTTGTCCGAGTTGGATTTCAGCGAAATATACGCCAGTCATTCCGAATAGAAAAACGGGCAATATTGATATTAAAAGGCAGGATTAAAATCCTGCCTTTTTTATTTTTCCTGACATTTTGCCTAACTCTCTGCAATTCATATTATTATGCGAATCATATAGAATTATTAATTTAAAGATTCGACGTTTCCTTCCGATAAATACAAGGTAAATCAGTTAACTATCCAAGGAGGATCTATGTTGAAGAAACTGATTCCGGTGTTTATTGCATTGTTTGCAATTACTGTCGCTGCTTCCGCCTTCGGACAAACCGAAGATGAAATCATCTCAAAATATCTTAAAAAGATGGAAAAACAGCGCAAACACAAAATTTATTTTGGTTCAATCGGTTTTTCCTATGGCAAACTACCCAATAACAGCGACTACAACGTTTACTCCAACTACGCCAATGTCAATATCGATCCGGGTAACCCGATGACCGGTATCTGGCGATCCAAAGAGTTCTCGGCCAATATGGGAATGATGGCCTCACGCAAGGTCTCCTTCCAGCTCGGTTTCGATTATTGGCTGAAGATGGGAGACAACACAACCGGCGATTATACTTTCAGTATTTCCCCGCTGGGAACACAGACCGATTTTGATCTGATTTCACAGGTCCAGGTCTGGGGCCTGACAAGCGGTATCGATTATCATCTGCTCAACGCCCCCGACAATGAAGGAATCGTCAATGGCTTTAATGTCCGCATTGGCGGCGGCGCCGGTGTATATTTCAGCAAATGGGAGGTCTGGAGCGGCGCCAATTCCTTTAACCTGAGCACATCGCTCGAAGAGTTAAATATTGAGCCTCTCAAGGGAACCGCGCCCGGTTTTTCGGCCTGGATCGGGGCTGATTATCCCGTCGGCTTTTTTGGTATGTTGTTGAGCGCCAACGTGAACTACCTTTATTTGAACTTCAGTGATGTTCATTCGTATAATGATTTTGATGAAGAGTTATACTTGTCCTATACGTCCAACCCCGAAGACCGTGTCGAGCTTGATTTCTCAGGTTTTAGAGGAAAGGTCGAGTTTAAGAAGTATTTCAAATGGTAATTTGGGGTTGACTCTGGAGCGATTTGAAGTATTATTCTGACTTGAAAGTCAGATCATTATACTATAAAGGAGTTGTCTTGAAGAAGTTTATTGCACTATCGTTAACATTGGGCTTTATAGTTCTTTCTTTGTCATTGGCCTCCCAGGGCTATGCCGCCAAACTACCCCCTGAGAAGGCCGGGACTATCGGCGCTCCTCTGGGAAAAATTGCCTATGTAAGTAATGGCGATCTCTGGGTAATGAATTGGGACGGCAGTAATCAGTTAAAGGTTGTTACCGCGGAAAATATCAACGGCAGTCCTTCATGGGCTCCTGACGGCAAAAGAATCGCTTTTGCGCGTCAGGGCAAAGTTGATTTGCGCGGCCCGGATAACCTTGGCGGTACTCATAGAGTCTATGATATCTTTATCGGATACCTTGATTCCGCCAAAGCCCAGAACACCAACTTCTGGTTCCATGTAACGACCGAAATGGGAGCTCGCCACCCGCAATGGACAAATGATGGCAGCAAAATCATTTTTACACAGGACCTGAGTGCCAACAGGGTCAATGCTGAGCTGCCGAATTACCAGGTCGCGTGGACTGATACCATGGGAAGTAAAATCAATGTCTATCGAAAAGACTATGATAAAACGGAAATCGGCGTGGTTATGCCTTCACTCGGGCCCAATAATCAGATAGTCGCAGTACTCTTTAACGGCGTCAATCCAGTTGGAATGGCGGTTCTTCCTCTCGATAAAACAACACTATCCGCCAGCGAAATAGGATCCAGTATCACGATTATGAAAGGAGCCACCGCTCCGGCCTGGTCCCCTGACGGCAAATGGATCGCTTATGTTGAAACTGATATGTCAACACAGGGGATTTATATTATTTCACCGGACTTCAAGGAAAAGTATGAGGTATTCAGACCGACGGTAGGAAAAAACCTTCAGACTCACCCCCTCTCCTGGTCGCCGGACTCCAAATGGATCGCCTTTGCAACGACCGACGGCATCATTTGGACAATTGACATTACCGGGAATAATCTCAGGCAACTGAGCGGGGCGGGCATGAATTCTGGTCCATCATGGTCAAAAACAAAGTAGCATAGATCTTCTATAAAAAATCCGCCGAACGGCGGGTTTTTTATTTCCATTTTTTCAGTTACCATTTTTCGAGTAATTCGACCAGCAATCTAAGCCCGACGCCTGATGCTCCGACGGGTATATATGGTTTTCCGGTCAATTCATCATCGACCGACGCTATATCGATATGAGCCCAGGGCCAGTTGCCGATAAAATTCTCTAAAAAAGCTCCGGCGGTCATGGTGGCGGCCGGCTTTCCGCCTGAATTTTTCAGGTCGGCAATTGATGATTTCATTCTGTCACGAAAATCTTCCCAGATCGGCATTTCCCAGACTCGTTCGGCCGTCGCGTCGGATGCCTTCTTCAAAGCAGCCATCAGGTCGGCGTCATTACCCATGACCGGCGCACCGCTGTATCCGGTCACGTACAATGCTCCCCCCGTTAGAGTGGCGATATCGATCACGGCCTGCGGTTTGAATTTGTTGGCATAGTCAAGAGCATCAGCAAGTATCAATCTGCCTTCCGCATCGGTGCTGATAATTTCAATAGTTTTGCCCTTACGTGAAGTGACAATATCACCGGGCTTTAAGGCTTTTGATGATGGCATATTTTCCGCGAGTGGTATCAATCCAACGACGTTCAAAGGCAAGCCCAGACGGGCGATCGTAACCATTGTTCCCAGGACTACAGCTCCGCCCTGCATGTCGCCTTTCATCTTGTGCATGTCCAGCACCGGCTTCAGAGAAATGCCGCCTGAATCAAAGGTAATTCCTTTACCGACGATTACTACCGGCTTTTGTGAGGCCTTGCCGCCTTTGTATTCCATTATGATAAATCTTGGCGGCTGTGCCGAACCCTGGGCCACTGCCAGGAGGGCGCCCATTTTTTCGGCCTTGATTTGTTTCTCGTTAAGAACGGTAATTTTGATTTTATGGCGCCCCGCCAGTGTCTTTGCCTCGGATGCAAATTTCTCCGGCGGCAGGCTGTTTCCCGGCATCGATGCCAGACGCCGTGCCAGCATGACACCTTCGGCGATTATATGGGCAGAGGCGACATCTTTCTTAAGTTCCTTTAATTGCTTCTGGTCGGTACCATAAAAATACACCGTATGCAGAACATCTCTTTCTTTGTCATCTCCGGTTTTATAATCATTAATCGTAAACCGCCCCAGCAAAAATCCCTCAAATGTCGCGGCAGCCGTCTTCCCCGCTTCATGGTCGCCAAAATAAAAAGCCACGGTTTTGGCCTTCTTTACGGCATGAAGCTGTGAAATTGTCCCCGCCGCCTGGCGATAACAGTCATTATCAATCTTTTCTGCTTTTCCCAATCCTGCAAGGATAAC
>JBFMFJ010000328.1:0-4479 GCA_040752235.1 Candidatus Zixiibacteriota bacterium
GTTGCTTGGCGGTACGCATCCAGTACAAATTGGGAATGTTGATATAATATACCTTTATTTCATTGATCACATCCGTTTTATCCTGATCGGCCGTAGAGACGACTACCACATCCATACCGGTTTTGTGCAAACCCTCGGCCAGAAGCTGGACCGAGCGTTCCGCCCCGCCGGTGATATTGGGATAGTAGAGGCTGTTAACGATCAGGATTTTCAAGTTTATATTTCTCACGGATATATTTTATGATGGCGGAAGCATACTCATTCTCAAGATTTGGTTTTTCTTCGATGAATTCCCAGCCGTTTTTTTCTTTTTTATAATATCCTTCCGACCTGACCATCGTGACAGGGCCGAAATGTATCCCCTGAAATTCCATTAAATGATATTGTTTGCCGTCAAAACAAATGTCCAGGCCGGCAATGGGGGTATCAAGTTTCTTATAAATTTCCGCCGCATAATCGAGAAGATCGTCGGGCGGGGATTCAAAGAAAATCTTCCCGCTGCCACTGGCTCGAAAATCATTTTTGCGTACAAGTCTTTTTAGAGAATAGAATTTATTAAAAAATACAATGACTTTGTAATCATAAACCAAATTCGGAATATATGGCTGCAGAATGTAGCGAACATCCTGTTTGAGAAAGTAATCGCCATATTCCTTCACAAAGCGATACGGAAAAAAGTATTTCTTGACTTTCTCCCTGAAATAAAACCTCAGGTGATTTCGCCACAATGTATCAAAACTGTTAATTAGCTTAACGAGTTCCACTTTTGAATGGACCAGAAAAATATTTCGACCGGCCGCGCCGCGGGGCAGCTTAAGAACCAACGGGAATGTTAAATCATAGTTTTTTAATTCATCGACACAGCCGAGATATATTGAATTTAAGCTGTTAATACCGACATGACGCTTGTATAGTTCCTGATAGCCTTTGTTCTCATGGCAACGATGAATATCGAATGAAGGTATCAATATATTGTCATGTTTGAGAAGCATCAATAAGGCGTCCTCGATATAGGAAAAGTACTCCCTGTCGGGATTCCCGGAATAGACAATAAATGAGTTGTTTATGTTAATTGGATTGTTAATAATCTCCTGAAGCGTGATAACCCTTGTTTCGAAACCGGCATTATGAAAAGTATCAGCCATGATGCCGACATCAAGACTTTCCCATGCCGCCGGCTGCTGACCGAAAAATCCGTCATAACATGTTACTATGTGTATATTCCTGTTCATCTTCTATGCTTTTCACCCTGTAACAATCAGGACCTAAATGTATGAATCAGTCGGACAAGCGTCAGAGATATATTCGTCCCTTTCTTCTGTTGGTTCTTTGCCATGAATGTATTTTTTTACGGCGACAAAAGCCAAAATACCGAGCAATACTCGCGACATTGACAGATTCAGACCGGCACCGCTCTCGGCAAAAAGCATAATAAGAATCCATGCTCCGGCAAATCCTAATAATGAAACAGTCATGGTTATTTTAAGATAAAGCATGTCTTTCCTGAATACAAGAAGGCAGTTCGTACCATAGGAAACTATCATGGCCACCGCCAGGGGACTGATTGACAATATCCTGATTAATTGCGAGGTCTGAGTGTACTGAGGGCCGAAGACCAGACTGACGATGTAATCGGAAAAAATAAAAAGCCCGCTTGACAGAACTAATCCGGTGCCCATGGCGATTCTTTTCAGATTTCTATGATACAGGAAATCGCGACTCAGCGATGGATAAAAGGCCTGTGATATAATATATAATATGGACGTCACGGCATCGACAATTTTTGTAGCAGCCGCATAATAACCGACCAATATATTATTGGTCAGCAAACCCAGAATGAATGTGGTTGAACTTATATATAACTGAGGGAGAAAACTGGTAGCGAACACGCTAAAGCCGGATTTGATACGGGATATGATTGAGTGAGAACCGGGCCAATGAAGCCTGATGTTGAAGCGATTTACGGCCAGATAGAGGGACACTATTCCGGCGATAAAATAGCCCAGAGAATTCAGGACCGGAACGAACAAATAGTCGGCAGATGAGTCAATGACGAAAAAAATCGATATTGTAAAGATCAATCGGGCCAACAGATTCAGAAGCGTGATAAACTTCATTTGTTCTATGCCCTGAAAGAACCAGACCGGAAGCATGGCCTGGCCGATAACCGTGCCGAAAGTCAGAAAATATAAAATCCACTCCTCGCCAAAACGATCAAAAACCAAAACCAGTATCAGCATTATTAATGCACCTAATAATACAAATAGAAATTTTATGGTAATAACGCTGCTGAAAATCTGTGATACCCGGGCAGGGTCGTCGCGCTTTGAGGAAATATCTCTGGTTGCCGATAGATTAAAGCCATAATCCGACAACATTATAAAATACTGGTTAAACGCCTGTGCAAACATAATCAATCCGAATTTTTCGACCCCCAGGACTCTCGTGAGATACGGCAATGTAATCAATGGTATTATGTAGTTTGCGCCTTGCAGGAAGGACAGCGATATAAAATTGGCGAATACTCGCCGTATTCCGGAATTCTTGTTGGGCAGAAAACGATTTTTAAGTGTGTCCAGGCGAGAAGAAAACCGGCCGCCGCTTTTTTTTTCTTTCTCATCCATGAAGTTGTCTTTAATCAGGCAATGATCACCATCTTTGCTCCGATTATAATTCGCTTACTGTATTATCAACAGCATCCATGCCGTGCTGACAGATTAAGTATTAATGATTATTGGACTGATGTCAACCAGTATAAATTGATTTATTGACCAAGCCGGGCTTCAAGGGCGGGAATGAGAGAATCAAGTTTGAAAACCGGGGGCGCCTGATCCCGATACTTTTTGAGAATTCCCAAAGCCTCTTCTTTGGCGGACCGGTCATCCTTTTCGGCCATAACTATGCCGAGCTTTACCCAGTTAGTGGCATTGTCGGGGTTAACCTCGACACTTTTCCGAAGGTAATCCACGGCGGCGTCAAGGCTGTCAATGGCCAGATAATTGAAGGCGATGCTGGCATAGGCCTCCGATGAAGGCCCGAATTCTTTCAGGGCTTCCTTCAGGGTTTCATTCGATTCCTCGAATTTCCCCATCTGTGACAGAGCCTGCGACAGGTAGAGATAAAAGTCTTTCTGGTCGGGATCATCGGCGATTATAAGCCGGCAGTATCTGGCCGCCATAGACATATCATTGTCACGATAGTATAGTTCCGCCAGCCGGGGCCAGTAGATTTTTTCATTATCCCCGGTCGCAACCATAACAGCAATGGCATTGATGGCATCCCTGTAGTCGCCGAAAGCCGGAGCCATTTCGACGATTTCCCTGTTTATTTCGCGGTCACGGACATTCAGGACTCTGGCGCGTCTGAAATAGGCATAGGCCGAATCATATATATCGAATTTCTTATAACTGAGAGCGAGATTATACAAAAGGTCGCGATCGGACGGCTTCGCTTTCAAGGCTTCCCTGAAAATATTGATGGCTTTGTTATAATCACCGGCATCGAGGGCGCGTAAACCCTGCTGTTTCATCTGCTCCGTATCGCCGCTGTTTTCGCCGCATCCGGCCAGTATTGCCATCAGCAATATTGCCAATGCAGCGAAGGCATATATCAGGCTTTTGTTCGACATCATTACCAATAATAGCCAAAAACGGCTTGATTTTCAAGCCTGATTGACTAATTTTGAGCGACATGAAAATTTTTTTAATTTGCCTGCTCATTCTTTTAACACTCATATTGCCATCAAAGGCACAGGATACACCAAATCCCGTCTCGATTGGAAAGCTGCTTATCAATATTGAGTATGTCGACACCATTTCGGGCCTGGAATACAACACCGAGAATCTTGATCAAAGCCTGAGAAACCATCTCGACTTTTTTCTCTGGAGACGAGGTCTCGATTTCGAGTTTGCTCAGGGAAATGTCGCTGTGCAAATTGATTCCCTCTTGAAATCCGGGACGGTATCGGATGAACAATACTTTTTGAATATTAGGGTGTCGGCATCGTTAAAATCCGAGAAAGTGCGTCCTGCCTCTGACGCCGGAAATAAGAAAGTTACCTATGGAGGATTCCTTAAGATCGGTCTGGCCCTGACCATGCAAAATCTGAAAACCGGCCAGATATGGCCGGAATATCGCAATGTGGTCTGTGAAAGTCGAAAAGAATGGGTTCGCGAGGGCGACCGGTTCATGTCCTATAAACAGACCCTTTTTGAACCACCCGACTATGTTATTATGCGGGCACTTTCGCTGGCGTTTGATTTTCTCCCGGTCTCCGAGCCGACGAATCGCTATACCAAATATGATATTCCGGTCTATATGATTCTTGATGACAAGTCCGCCGGGGAGTGGGATGACACATCCGCTGGCAATGATCGCCTGGCGCTGGCTTATGCCTCCAGGTCTCTTCAAAGGCAGTTTGGCTTTGGGCTGCGGCCGGTCGGGATTGACCGCCTGAATAGTGATCCGACTCCATTCAAG
>JBFMFJ010000329.1:0-4468 GCA_040752235.1 Candidatus Zixiibacteriota bacterium
GGAATTTGCTTCATGACATTCTTCAAATCGGCCAACTGCCGTTCCGCTTCGGCCACCGAAGCCTGCGCCTTCCGGTTTTCCTGCATTTGGGGCGCCGCCATTAGGAAAAACCAAATCAGCGTAATAGCGGCTGTGGCGCCGGTGATTATGAATATTTTTTGTTTCATATAGCGGCCCCCATCTCAAGCTGAAAATCAATAACAAAACCCTCGTCTGACGCTTTCTTGCTGTGGCGATTAAGTTCGACCTTTTTGAAGAATGGTGAATTTTGCAGCCGGGCTATAAACTCGGCCAAAATGATTTCAGGAGGAGGATCGGCGGAAATGGCATGACCGGTTAAATAGACTATGCAGCTGTCACCTTCGCGGACCAGATCATAGACATCCAGTTTAATCTTATCCGGAGCCAATCGTGATAATTCCTTGAGATTGAGATTGAGAATGGTCGGTTTCTGGTTGAGTTTCTCCAAGACTATGCGATCGGCCGTCATTTGGTTTTTTATGCTATTGTACATGGAATAGGTGGGCGACCGGCGAAACATCGAAATCTGCTTTTCGGCAGCCATAAGTCTAATATTATCAACATTATTGGAGAATTTGAGCGTCCCCCAATAGGACACCAGCACCGCTATCACCAGCAGTAACGCCGGTACTGCCTGTCGAACGAACGCGGTCAGATCCCTCTTTTTCTTATTTTGCGGAGGGAGAAAATCAATCAGCCCGGGGCTGTCCAGAGCCAGGGCAACGGTCGAAAGCGAAACAGGTATCTGATCGGAAATATCTTCTATCTCCGGCTGGGCTTTCAGCCAGCTCTCGCTGGGAAACCGCTTGAACTGGATTCCGAAACGGTCGGTCAGGTTGGCAATCAATTCATCCGAGTATGACAGATCCCCGTAAATAAAGACAGTATCGGCCGTGGTGCTGGAAAACTGCCCGACATAATAGTCGAGGGAGTTTTGAATTTCATTCACCAAAGTCTCGGTAAAATATTCATACTTGATGCTGTTGTCGGGGCCGCTGGAGAGCGTCTCGGAGCCGACCGAACTGATATGCATGAATTCCAGTCTGGTCCCGCGATAAAAACTTATTTCAGAGCTGTTCTTCTTGACATTGATCAAAGCATAGGTCAGCGACGGATTAAAATTCGGTATATAGGGAAGCATGCGGCCGATAGCCTCCAGCTCATGATGCACGCTATAAACCTTAATCCCGAGAGTTTCGATTAGCTTCAACCTGTCATAAATATCACTTTGCAGGACCGCCAGCAATGACGCTGAAATGGTTTCATTTGCTGTACTTCTTATATTCTCATTGATATGATGCCCATAGAAGGCCTTCTCCAAGCCATAAGGAACCCGTTTATCACCTTCCCAGTAAATCGCCTCGACCAGCTCACTGCCGGACATTTTAGGCAGAGTGATAATTCTAAAGGAGGTCTTGGGACCGCCGACACCAAGAATATACCGGGTCCCCGGCGTTCCGAACCTGCCGATGTATTCTCTGATCCCATTGGCGATGAAATTTCGCCGTTCTTCGTCGCTTTTCAATGAGGGGGGTATATACTCCTTGGAAATATCAATCAACCGGGATTTGAATATGGTTTGGTGAATCGCCGCGAGCTGCAGGGATGAATGATCGAAATGCACGGCAACGGTCCGCCCGATGCGGCGGCGTCCTCTATGGATCAGGGCGTGAAAAAGCGGGAAGACGCGGTTTTTCAACTCCTCTCCGCTTTGGCCCTGTCTTTTGGTCAATATCCCTTTCATTAGTTTTACCCACCTAAATCGTGAAGCTGATTGATGAACCATCGCTGAATGTTATGGTGAATGTCGTTCCGGACATATTAGCAGGCGACCCGCCCCCCGATTGTGCGGTGTTAAAATCCTGCAACTTTACGGTTATCGTCGAACCATCCGTCAGAGTCTTGGAACTGCCGAAATTGGCCCGATCACCCGAAGCTAATCGTGGATTTGACTGAAAAACCACGCTGGCGTTATCCCAGCGCACCCGCTCATAATAGGCGGTGGGGGAGTGGGTATATTCGGCCTCGAGCCAGTCGATGGTGATACTGGAGCCGGAATTGTTGGTGATGTCGAACTCAACATCGTGACCGCCGCCGGTGGCAACCGCCGATCCGGTAACATATTCAACACCGCTGCCGCCTCCCGAGCCGCCGCCTCCTGCCCAGAGGGGATAACCGAATCTGATATTATTTATGACCGATGATCTGGGCGGCACCGTAACATAGGATAAAACGGTGTCATTCGTCGTAGTATAAACTGCGGTAACTGTATGGTTCCCGATCGGAAGTCCTGTCAGGACATAGTTGCCTGACGGGGAAGGATTAATAGTCTGGGTTGTCAGGGAGCCGGAGCCATCGGGATATTCGATAATGACATCCAGATCGGTGCTGTGTGTTCCGGGAGGGATACTTTCAACATCCAGTATGGTCCCCCGGATGGAATTGGAGGTCAGATCGGTGATATCGCCGGCCAGTTGCCTGGTTATATTACTTCCCGAACCGGTGGATGTGATTGTCAAGCCGCCATTATAGGCATATTCGATGCCCCAGCCGTCCTTTTTGAAATCGTCAGTGGCTTCGACGAAATTACTGCTGATATATGGCCCGTTCCAGGTGGCGTATCCCGATGGTGCCGCACTCAGAGCGTCCAGATCGGGAGGCAGAGAACCGACATCGCCGACATAACCAAAATCGATGCGGCTGCCGTTACTCATAAGTTCGGAATTTCCGACAATGGCGTCGGATAAAGCCTGCATCTCGGTCCTGGTTGACTCCATGCGGCCGGTTTCAATTGATGACTCCATGGTTTTCATGGCCACGCCGGAAATGATACCGATAATTATTATTACCATTACCAGCTCTATGAGAGTCATACCTCTTTCTGATCTGAACATATCGCTCACCTAAAAACTCAGGACTATATCGGGGTCTGCCCCCGTGGAAGTTATGGTCCGTACGGCCGGATCATAGCTGTAAGCATTATCCCAGGCGTCGTACAGGTATTTATTTTCGGCACTATCGAGATAAGGTCCGTTCCATCCGGTCCGGCTGAATTTGTCATAAGCCGGAATCGAATCAGGTTTTCGCACGAGGTCCACCAGATTCGCTGGGGGATAGCCGACATCGCCGATAAAACCCCGATCGATATATTGTCCCCCGGTTACCAGCTGAGGATTACCGATAATGGCTTCTTTGATAAGCCGCATCTCTTCGCGAGTAATATTAATTTTGGAGTTCTCGGACAGCGATCCCATTCGAGGTATTGCCACAGCCGCCACAATACCGAGAACGACAATGATTATAACCAGTTCAATAAGAGTAAAGCCGCCTATATTATTCAATGATCGATAATCCCGACGGACGAGCGGATTATCCATATAGAATTACCAGTTATTTTCTCCGCTGCTGTTGGTATTGGGCCAGATCTCGCCGGTACTGGGATTATAAGCCCAGCCGCCGCGACCGCCGCTGACATTACCTTTACCAAGAGCGCTGCCGTCGACGACACTATCCGGGGCCAGATTGTCAGCCTGATATGGATTCTTGGGAAGACTCTGCTCCATGACTTCGCCGATGAGATTTACCGTATCCAGTGTCGGCCATGATGCTGTACCGGTCGTGACCGCCTTGTTGGCATAATAAATGGATATGCCGGATCTGAGAGCGCCGAGTGCCCCGCGGGCCGAAGCTTCTTTTGCTTCGGATGAAATATCAGAATACTTGGGAATGGCGACTGCCGCCAGAATGCCAAGAATTACAATGATAATCACCAACTCAATCAGGGTGAAACCGCTCTGCCTTGAGAGATTTTTGAAGGCCATAGCTACTCCTTAAGTTGTTTTTATTGGTGTTGCCAGTTCTATTAGGATATTATCGGAAAATTGTCTTATTTCTTTATTTTAATCAGCCCCGGAAAACCTGAATTAAGTTCCACATTGGCAAGAAGATAGCCAGAGCGACTATAAGTACGAAAATGCCCAGAATCACGGTCAAAATCGGCTCCAGAAGAGCAGTCAAATGCCGCGACCTGTAATCGACTTCTTTACTGAAATGATCGGCTGTCTCCCGCAGCATTAATTCCATTGAACCGCTTTCCATGCCGATTTGCATCATTCTGACGGCCATTTCGGGAAAGAATTCAAGTTCATTTATCAATGAGGTCAAATCTCTTCCTTCCCTGAAAGAATCAGCCATCAGATCGATTTCCGATTTCAACTGAGAATTTTTTATAACTCCCGAAAGCATTTCCATTGTTTTCACCACCGGGATTCCGCTGGCCAACAGGATCTGGAAAATATAGGAAAACCGGGCGATATTGCCCTTAACTATCAAATCGCCGAATACCGGCAACTTCAGGAAAAATCGGTCGATAAATAACTTCCCGGATTCGGTCGAATAGATTTTTTTCAAAACAAAGAAAGAGGCTATTGCTCCGGCAATAATTACC
>JBFMFJ010000330.1:0-4451 GCA_040752235.1 Candidatus Zixiibacteriota bacterium
TGAGCTTTTCGACAAGCGGCGATTCCGGTGCAATGGCCATAAATGTCACGCCATAAATAGTATCCGGACGAGTGGTGAAAATCGGAAGTTTTTCGCCGGTATCCTCGATTATAAAGTCAACTTCAAGTCCATATGACCGACCGATCCATTCTTTCTGCATCGTTTTCACATTTTCCGGCCATCCGGGGAGTGTATCCAGACCATCAATCAACCGGTCGGCATAATCGGTTATCCTGAAATACCATTGCGTCAGCTCTTTCTTTTCGACCTCAGTATGGCATCTTTCACATTTGCCGTCGACCACCTGTTCGTTGGCCAGCACCGTTTTATCTTCCGGACACCAGTTAACCCATCCCTTTTTCTGGTACGCCAGGCCCTTTTTGAACAACTGGAT
This sequence comes from Candidatus Zixiibacteriota bacterium, assembly GCA_040752235.1. Lineage (GTDB taxonomy): Bacteria > Zixibacteria > MSB-5A5 > GN15 > PGXB01 > PGXB01. The sequence continues at coordinate 395 of JBFMFJ010000330.1, forward strand.
AAACATCCATTGGGTCCATTTATAATAATCGGGGCTGCAGGAAGTCACTTCCCGCGACCAGTCGAATGAAATCCCGGTTGTCTGCAGGGTTTTCCGCGATGTCTCGATATTTTTGTAAGTCCACTCGGCCGGATGCAGCCCTCGCTGAATGGCCGCGCGCTCGGCCGGCAGCCCGAAGGCATCCCAGCCGAAAGGATGCAGCACATCTTTGCCCTTCATCATTTGATAGCGGGCGGTGGCATCGCCGAGAATATAATTGCGGAAGTGGCCCATGTGAATGTCGCCTGATGGATAGGCAAACATCACCAGCATATAATATTTTTCACCGCGGGGGCGGTCCGGGGCTTTATATAGTTGTTGTTCATCCCAGATCCGCTGCCATTTTGACTCTATTTCCTTAAAGTTATACTTTAACATGTTCTTTTTCACATTTTCCATAACGGCCTTCGCCTTTCATATTTCCAAAATCAAAAAATCGAATTTATATAAAATCAATACGTTTATCAAGAATTTTCGGAATCGGCGATAAATATATTAGACCTGAAAATTAATATTCCGGGAGCGAATTTTATTGAGCCAGATAGTCCCCGAAGCATAAGCATTCATAATTGCCCTCTTGAGTTTCTCCACTGAACCCGGAAATCCGCCATTGATTGTGGCCAAAATCGATAACATGGTATCGGTTGAGTAGACGGCGCTTCTGGGGATGGTGAAACCATACTTGCTTTTTTTGAAATACGACAGGGAAAAACCGTTTTTATATCCATATTGGGCGGCCCACATCTCGACTTCACCGTTAAAACGACCAAAAGGATAACTGATATAGTTGACAGGCAGGGCTGTTAACTGCTCAAGCTTTGACTTCGAATGTTCCAGTTCCACTTTCAGCCCCCTTTCCGACATTGATGTCAGATCGGTATGGGAACTTCCATGGGACCCTATTTCAATTCCGGAATCTGCGATTTCGGCAATCTGTCTCTCATTTAAGTGCATTGTATTCAATAACTTGCCTGTATAATCCCAATCCGCCCTCCTGCCGATATAGGCAGCCGGAACAAAGACAATTGCTTTCAGATTCAGTTCTTTTAAGACGGGAAAGGCATAATTAAAGAATGACTCGTAGCCGTCATCGAAACTCAGACAGATATTTTTCCTGTTATCTCGATTTCCGAGATATTCATCCATTGACAAAAGCTCATAGCCCGCTTCAAGCAAACCTTCAAGAATCCTTCGCAATCGATTCGGGTGATAATTGTTAAAACCGATTTGCCGACTGGTGTCGGTATTGTGAAAAGTCAATATTGCCATATCAAAACGGCTCTATTGTTTGGATTTTACAGGAGCGACCAGTCAACCTTGCTGATATCTTGTTCACTGGCCGGGCCGAGAACGGTCACCGTGATATTGTCCGGATTGAGTATTTTTCGGGCGACCTCAATTATATTATTCGCCGCAAGCTTATTTATCGCTCTCAAAGATTCTTTTAATGAAATGTAGCGACCGGTTACAATCTCCTGTCGGCCAAGCCGATTCATGCGGCCTGATGTGGATTCCATTCCCAGAACCAGTCCTCCTTTGAGCTGGTCTTTGATCATTTCGATTTTTTCAGCAGGCAGACGCGATTTCTTTATTTTGCGAAATTCCTTCAGCATGGTCTCAACCGCTTCATGCAGATGTTTGCGGTCGGTGGCCAGATAGGCCCCGAATACGCCGCAGTCACGATAAAAATCCGGGAAGGTAAAGACGGTGTAGGCCATCCCCCGGTCCTCCCTGATTTTCTGGAAAAGAACCGAAGACATTCCCCCGCCCAGATAATTATTCAATGCCAGTAACGAAAGTCTGCCGGGCGACGAATAATCGATTCCGGGAAATCCAATACAGATATGCGTCTGGGTAGATCCGTTTTTTATGAATTTGGCCGAAAATCCGTCCGGGTATTTTGCCGGCAGGCAATCGGAATCAGTACCCGGCGGGAAATGGAATTTTTCTCTGACCAGACTGACCAGTTTTTGATGGGAAATATTTCCGGCGGCCGCAATGACAATTCGTCCGGCTAGGTAATTTTCCTTCATGTATTTTCGAATCACCGGACGATTGAAAGTATATATATTCTTTTCCGCGCCCATAATCGGCCATCCCAAAGGCTGGCTGCGCCAGAAATGATCCGAAAATAACTCGTGAATACGATCCGACGGAGTCTCATCGACCTCACGGATTTCCTCTGCAACAACCGATTTCTCCCGCTCGATATTGAGCGGCGTAATCGTCGAATTCATAAGAATATCCGAGAGAACATCGACCGCCAGTTCCAGGTGTTTGTCAAGAACCAGGGCATGAAAACAGGTTTGCTCCCGGGACGTATAGGCATTGAGCGAACCGCCCAGCGCCTCAAGAGAAAGCGCGATTGCCTGGGCATCCCTGAAACGGGTTCCCTTGAAGAGCATATGCTCAATGAAATGGGTGATGCCGTTTTTCTCGACGGTTTCGTTGCGAGAACCGACATCAATCCAGATGCCGATCGCCGTCGACCGGACACCCGGAATTTTTTCGGAGACAATCCTCAACCCGTTGTCGAGGATTGTCCTGTTATAAATACCGTTTTGTTTTGTAGTCATGCTATGACCGGCTGCCGGTTATTTAGTGCGCGCTCCGTCTTTAAGAAGCGCTTTCCGCGACAGGCGGATCTTACCTTCCGGATCGATCGCGATGACTTTCACCTCGACCTTGTCGCCGAGCTTGAAGAAGTCTTCCACGCGTTCGACTCGTGCGAAATCAATCTCGGAAATATGCAGCAGACCGTCCGTTCCCGGGAGAATTTCGATAAAAGCCCCGAAATTGGTGATTCGTCTGACGGTGCCCGTGTAGACCTTATTGACCTGGGCCTCTTCAGTCAGGGCCTCAATCATTTCCCTCGCCTTTTCACCGGCGGCGGCTTCAACCGAGGCAATCATGACAGTACCATCATCTTCGATATCGATCTTGGCGCCGGTAGCTTCGACAATCGAGCGAATCATCTTGCCGCCCGGGCCGATCACCTCACCGATCTTGTCGACTGGAATCTTGATGGTTATGATTCTCGGCGCATAGGACGACAGGCTGTCGCGATGTTTGCTGATGACTTCATTCATCTTACCCAGAATATGAAGTCTTCCCAGCCGCGCTTTTTCCAGAGCCTGGGCCATCAGGTTGAGGTCGATACCGGTAATCTTGATATCCATCTGAAAGGCCGTAACGCCTTTATCGGTTCCGGTTACCTTGAAATCCATATCGCCGAAATGGTCCTCGTCGCCGAGAATGTCGGTCAGAATGATGACCTTATCCTCATCTTTGATAAGCCCCATGGCCACGCCGGCCACGGCGGTTTTGGTAGGCACGCCGCCGTCCATCAGGGCCAGCGATCCGCCGCATACCGAGGCCATCGATGATGACCCGTTGGATTCCAGGATATCCGAAACGATACGGATAGTATACGGGAATTTCCCCTCGACCGGAATGATCGGCTGAAGCGCCCGCTCCGCCAGAGCACCATGACCGATCTCACGGCGGCTGACGCCCCGGATTGGCCGCACTTCACCCACCGAGAACGATGGGAAATTATAGTGCAGCATGTAACTCTTGGTCGATTCCCCCTCGAGGTCATCGATGCGCTGCTCGTCGATCTTGGTCCCCAAGGTCAGTACCACCAGCGCCTGGGTCTGGCCGCGCGTAAACAGGGCCGAACCATGCGTTCTGGGCAGGACACCCACTTCGCAGGTGATCGGGCGGACTTCGTCCGGACCGCGGCCGTCGATACGCCGCCCTTCCTTGACGATCATTTCACGCATGATGGAGGCATCGAGATCATGAATCATGTTGGCGATGGTGGCCTCCATCTCGGGAAACTCCTCCGCCAGCGCTTCCTTGATCTCATCGTTAAGTTTGTGTTTCAGATCCCGGCGCTCATCCTTATCGGCGATTCGGTTGTACTCATTAAGTCTGGCCTTGGCCGTCTCATTGATCTTATTTTTCAGATTTTCATCGATCATCCGGGGCGTGAATTCCATCTTGGGTTTGCCAG
>JBFMFJ010000331.1:0-4443 GCA_040752235.1 Candidatus Zixiibacteriota bacterium
AGAGGCCCTGGCTCTTATCGATGAAATGGCCGAACTCGGCACGACCGCCATTGTTCTTTCGGGGGGGGAACCTCTCTTGAGAAAAGACTGGAGGCAACTGGCCGAGCGAATTGTTGCCAGAAATATCAAGGCAGGTCTGATCACCAACGGTTATCTGGTCACGAAGGAAATCGTCGATGATTTCGAGAGGTTGGGTTTCGGGACGATCGGAATCAGTTTTGATGGAACCGAGAAAACACACAATTATATCAGGCAGCGTGAAGACAGCTGGTCAAGAGCGTTAAATGCCATGAGACTGATGACGGAAAACGGCAACGTACGCTATGAGGCGGTGACACAGGTCTCCAATATTAATTTCGAAGAACTGGACCAGATTCGGGATCAGTTGATAGAGGTCGGCTGCCCGATTTGGCGGGTTCAGATGACCACCAGCACCGGCCGTATGTGCGAGCAGCACAATCTGGTTCTTTCTATGGAAAATTATCCCAGACTGATAGAAAAGTGTCTTGAATATACTAAAGAAACGCGGCTCAAATTCGATCTGGGTGAAAATATCGGTTATTTCGGGTGCAAGGGGCAGGAACTCTGGAACCACCGGCAATACCTGGGATGTTTCGCAGGCACGCGCATCCTTGGCATAGAGTCAAACGGAGACATCAAAGGCTGTTTATCGATGCCTGAGGATTTTGTCGAAGGTAATATCAGGGATTCTTCATTGACGGAGATTTGGAATAATCCGGACGGCTTTGCCTACAACAGAAAGTTCAACCGCGATATGGCCAAGGGTGAATGCCATGACTGCAAGTACCTGCCGCTTTGCCGCGGTGGTTGCACGGTGACCTCATTCTCGGCCACCGGCTGCCGGGCCGATAATCCGTACTGCATCTATCAATTCGAAAAACAGCAGGGGATTAAGTGCGAGGACGCGCCATGGGTCAGGGAATTGCTTGAGCCTTACCGTGAAGCCATGGCCGATGTTTATAAAGAAGAATAGGCGTATAGAAATTACCCTTAGGATATCGGGGACAGGCGGTTAGCCTGTCCCTTTTTTTATGTTGATGGACAGAGCCAAATTATACTTGACAGCCGGAATCGTATAATTTAATTTGAATCAAACAAGGCGTGGGTTTAAGGATAGCAGCCGTTCGGACAACACAGGAATATTTCCACTATCCTTTTTTGCTTTGTTTGAATGCAACACTATTGAAAAAACGATCCTCAGGATGAGGTGAAAACACTTCGATTAACCACTATTTGATTACCTAACGATGTAGAGCAGTACAGCGACATTATAGGGTGTCATGGCTTTGAATAATGACACCGGCATTTCTTCAACCACCCAACCATTTAATATTTGGAGGAGGTGAATCTATGCTGTTCCTGGTTGACCCCAACAAACCGGTTACGGAAGTCTGCATTTTGTTGAACCTTTGTATTACAAAGTGCGACGTGGCCTACCCGCTTTACGGCCTGCCGCCGGATTAATTAAATCCTGAATGAGACGGGCATGGAATAACACTACTATTCCATGCCCGATAGAAAAAGTATGGGGTATTATCATGTATAAAGTATCCATATATAATCATTTTCAGCCATGGGACGACGGCAATTATATAGCGTACAATGCTTTTTCAGGGGCAGTGGCAATGGTTACCGCCGAAAATTATAAAGTGCTCGACGGAATTTTCGATAAGCTGTCCGTTTCGGAGAACCCTGATTTCGATGACGCCGAACGGCCTCTCTTGCAGCAGTTGCTATATGCCGGCTTTGTCTGCCGGGATACTTCCGATCAGACCGGGGAAGCGGCTTTTAATCATTACCGGGTCCGTTATGACAGCGCCAATTGCGGATATGTTATCGCACCGACCATGGCATGTAACATGGCCTGCACCTATTGTTTTGAAAGCAATAAGACGGGAAGAATGTCGGAGGAAATTATAAAAGCGCTGCTTGATCGTATTGAAAAGAATCTGGCCGGGACGAGAAGTCTTACGACCTGCTGGTACGGCGGTGAGCCGCTTTTGGCCATGGATATTATGGAAAAAATTACAAAGGCCATCTTTCTGATGAAAGAAAAAGCAGGGTTTCGTTATATGAGCAGTATTATAACCAACGGCTACCTGCTGACCCCCGAGAATGTCGATCGCCTTCTTGAAATGAAAATAAAAACAGCGCAGGTGACGCTTGACGGTCCGGCCCGCCTTCATAACAAAAAGCGGCCGCTTAAAAACGGTAAACCGAGCTATGATCGAATCCTGGAAAATGTAAAGAACGCCTCCGGTCGGATCAATGTCAGCATCAGGGTTAACATCGACAAGGATTTTGATGTAAAAATGCTTGATGAAATGCTCATTGATCTGGAGACTGGAGGCCTGCGCGACAAGGCCCGAATATATTTCGGCTTTCTGGAACCGGCCACCTCGGTTTGTGCCAATATTTCGGAAAACTGCCACAGTGCCGAGGATTTTTCCAGAGCCGAGATCGAACATTTCCGCCTCATGCTTGAAAGAGGCTTTTCCATAGATAAACTTCCGCAGCCGATTACGAATTATTGTCTGGCCCAGACGATCAGCGGTATCGTTATGGATAATGAAGGTGCTTTGTATAAATGCCTGAATCATATCGGGGATAAATCAAAATCGATGGGGCATATTCGTGACGGGCTTGACTTCCAGCATCCCAATTTCACGCGATTGTTCCGATTCGATCCTTTTCATGATGATGACTGTCGCGAGTGCAATATTCTGCCCATCTGCCTGGGTGGTTGTCCGTCGCGTCGGGCGGAACGTGGCCTCGGTTCGGGAAAAATTTGTGAGACATGGAAACATAATTTGCCGGAAATGCTGGAAATCATCGCTTTGTCCAGGTACCGGCGGATTGAACCGGAGATAAAGGAGAAGACATGAGTGAATTTGATTTTTATCCCCATGCGGTGGTCTGGGAAATTACGTTTGCCTGCAACATGCGATGTATTCACTGCGGTACTGCGGCCGGCAAAAGCGTCCCGATGAACTCAGCACCAGGGAAGCTCTGAATCTTATAGATGAGCTGGCCGACCTGCGGGCCTACACCATAGTCCTCTCCGGAGGCGAACCCCTGCTCAGGGAGGATTGGCGGCTGCTTGCCCAAAGAATCAAAGAAAGAGGTATAAAGCCCTGTCTCATAACAAACGGTTACGCCATCACGAAGGAAATCGTCGATGATTTCGAGCGACTTGGGATGAGCAAAATCGGCGTCAGTTTCGACGGCACCGAAAAAACACACAACTTCATCCGGCGTCGTGATGACAGTTTTGCGAGAGCCTATAACGCCATGAAAATGATGACCGAAAACGGCAACGTTAAATACACGGCCGTAACGCAAATATCAAATATCAATCTGGGAGAACTGGATGATATAAGGCGGCTGCTTCTCGATGTCGGCTGCAAACAATGGCGGATTCAAATGACTACCTGCACGGGAAGAATGGCGGAAAACAGCGACATGGTCATGAGCCTGGAAAACTACCCCAGGCTGGTCGATAAGTGTATTGAATTCAAGGAAGACGGTCGTATGGATATCGATGTCGGCGAAAATATCGGGTTTTACGGTCATAAGGGATACAAACTGTGGAATGAACGACCGTACTACGGCTGTTTTGCCGGTATGCGCGTCCTTGGAATCGAATCCAACGGCGATATCAAGGGATGTCTGTCCATGCCGGAAAGCTTTGTCGAGGGTAATATCCGGAAGCGTTCCCTGACAGAAATCTGGAATGACCCTGACGGCTTTGCCTATAACCGCAAGTTCACGCGCGACAGCGCCGATGGCGAATGCCATGACTGCAGGTATCTCCCTCTCTGCCGGGGCGGGTGCACTGTCACATCATTTTCCGCCACCGGATGCCGTGCCAATAATCCTTATTGCACCTACCGGATGGAACGGCATGCCCGTATTCCTGAACGGGCGGATATTGAAGAGGTCGCTGCCCGGCTCGAGCTTTTCCGGGAAGCCATGGCCGATTTATACGAAAAGGCCTGAGTTAATTCTTAATGAATTGCATTTACGGTGATACCGATAGCTGTACTATCGGTAATCCTCGATACGAACGTAATGACTTTTAATGGATGCAGCGTTCATTGATTCCATTAATGCCGAAAAACTGATTGATTTTTCGTTGTCGAGTCATCAATTTATATCGCTCCGTTAGACGCTGCATCCTTATCGGACACCGGGGCATATTTTAATACACATCCAGAGCAAATCATGCGGCATAAAAACATGCCGTGTTTCGAACTGTTGTACATACCATGGAAGGAGGTGAAACAGTATGCAGAGGAAGTTTTTCGCAGTGCTGGTGTGCGTTTTTTGTCTGGCATTTGCAGTTGGGGCTCTGGTATCGACGGCCCACGCCGCCAAGGATTGCATCGCCACCTGCTGGGACGGCCCCTGGTTTATCTGCTG
>JBFMFJ010000332.1:0-4441 GCA_040752235.1 Candidatus Zixiibacteriota bacterium
TTTCCTTCCGCGTTGCCTGCCCCTCGGCGGTGCAATGAAAAAGTCCCGTAAGGCCGGCGCGCAGGATCACCTCGGTTTGTCGGGCGACATCCCAGGTCCAGGTCGGTGTGCTTATCTGATCCGCAACTATCTTTATTTCCTCGCCCTTTAACCCGGAGGCTCTGTCACCGGCCTGTTTGAGGCCGCTTTGAATCAAACGATATATAAAGCTCCGGTCGCTGCTGCCGTATAGCCAGGCCACCCTCAGAATAGCCGCCATATCCGGATACTCCATCACCCTGGACTCCCCCTCAAGCTTGGTCCTTCCATAGAAATTAATAGGACCGGTTTTATCGCTCTCTTCGTAGGATCTTCCCTTTTTGCCGTCAAAAACATAATCGGTCGAATAATAAACCAGAAAGGCGTCATGCTCATGACAGGCCCGAACGATATTTTCGGTCCCGTCCGCATTTACACTCATGGCCAGGTCCTGATATATTTCACACTTGTCAACATCGGCAATGGCCGCAGCATGAAGAACGAAATGGGGCTGGAAATTCTCAAAGAATTTTTTGACCTGATCCATGTTGGTAATATCCATTTCGCGATGTCCTACCGAACAGACTTTATATGATGACGAAAAGAACTTCGTCAGATCAACGCCCAATAGACCGGTCCCGCCGATGATGAGCATTCTATCAGGCATTCTCATGCTCCTTCAGTATGCCCATCAGATAGTCGCGATACTCCGTGGAAGGCATTGCCTCGATGAGTCGGCGAAAATGCAGGATGTCTATGAATTCCTGCGAGAAGGCCAACTCTTCGATGCACCCGAGTTTTATCCCCTGTCGTTTTTCCATTGTGGAAATAAAATTCGCCGCAGTCAACATGCTTTCGGTCGTACCGGTATCGAGCCATGAAACGCCCCGCCCCAGTTTGATTACTCGAAGCTTCCCCCGGTTCAGGTACGTATTATTTATATCGGTAATTTCCAGCTCGCCCCGGGAAGATGGTTTTAACCCGCAGGCGATTTGCACGACGTCGGCGTCATAAATATAAAGTCCGGTAACGGCATAATTCGAACCCGGATTTGCCGGCTTCTCTATGATCCTGGCCGGCTCACCGGCGTCATCGAAACTGATAACCCCGTAGCGTCGAGGATCCTTCATATAATAACCGAAGATCAAGGCTCCCTTATTGAATTTCTGAATCTCATCCCGGAAATCCGCTACCCCATAGAATATATTATCTCCAAGAATCAAGGCCACCGGATCATTCCCGATAAAATCCCCTGCAATAATAAAGGCCTGTGCGATACCCTCGGGACGCTCCTGAACAGCATACTGAATCGACAACCCCAGATTACCGCCATCCCCAAAAAGGTTTTGAAAATGATGGATGTCGGTCGGCGTCGATATGATCAGGATTTCCCTGATATCGAATTGCATCAAAGTCCCCAGAGGATAATATATCAGCGGCTTGTCATAAACCGGCAATAGTTGTTTACAGGCAACCCGGGTCATCGGAAACAGGCGGGTTCCATTGCCACCGGCAAGAATAATGCCCTTCTTTACTTTCTTCTCTCCGGACATTATGGCTGCCTTTTCAAGTAATTTTTCTCATAGTAATTCAAATATTCACCTGTTATACAATCATCGAGCCATTGCTGATTTTCAAGATACCATTGAATGGTTCGCTCCAAAGCCTGATTGAATGTGCATGCTGATTCCCAGCCGATTTCCGACTCGATTGCAGTCCCCTCGAGAGCATACCTTTTATCATGGCCGGGGCGATCGCCGACATATGATATCAGATTCTCTCTGGGACCGCCACCCAAAATTTTATCCAATATCCGGCAAATGCGCCCGACTAATTCGGTGTTGGACAATTCCTCGCTGCCCGGGATATTATAAGTCTCCCCCGACTTCCCTCGATGAAATATCATATCAAGCGCTCGACAATGATCCTCGACATAGATCCAGCTTCGGACATTAGCACCATCTCCATAGATGGGAATCACTTCATTTTTCATACCATTGCGGATTACCAGAGGTATTAATTTTTCCGGAAACTGGTACGGTCCGAAGTTATTGGTGCAATTGGAAATGACGGTGTCAAGTTGATAGGTCCGATGATAGGCCCGGACCAGGTGGTCCGCCGAGGCCTTCGAAGCGGCATAGGGCGAACTCGGGTTATAGGCGGAGTTCTCCGTAAAATAACCATCATCGATTGAGCCGAAGACCTCATCGGTTGATACGTGATGAAACCGAAAATCACCACCCTTGCGACGGGCAAGTTCCAGCAGATTGAATGTTCCCTTGATATTGGTGTCTATGAAAACCTCGGGCGTCAGAATAGAACGATCTACATGTGATTCGGCCGCAAGATGTATCACGGCATTGACATCATATTTATCGAAACAGCTTTTGAGCCGCTCATAATCTCTGATGTCTATTTTTTCAAAAATATAATTTTCTTTATTCTCGGTCTCTTTCAGATTTGCCAGATTCCCGGCATAAGTCAGGCAATCGATATTTACAAATAAATAATCCCGATATTTTGGAACCATAAACCTGAGCAGGTTTGAACCGATAAAACCGGCTCCGCCGGTGATAACCACTCTTCTTCTGTATCTATCTAATTGATTCATAGCGACTTAATGAAAGCTATATTCTGAAAACAATAACAGGTTATACCGATCGAGTCAATATCAATATGGCCTTAAACCCACTCCAGTCCGTCCGGGGGGCGCTGGAAAAATATATGGAATTTCCTGTTCCTATTCGGCCATGTCTTGTAGTAGCAGATACTCATCCCCAGAATAGCAATATAATAAGTCTCCCCCGTGGTTTTAAAGCCCATCCTCAGGTGAACTTTGAGAGATCCCATATTCAGAATTTCCACCACACCATATTTTCTGGTCCGGTTCCGGGCCGCGTAAAATTCAATTTGCATTTTGAAACAGGAGCCGAAGAAACCCTTCATCCGTTCTTCCGGGATGCTGTAAACACCATACAGGAAAAGACCATCATCACCGGTATTCACAATGGAACCGGCGTATCGATTATAAAGCCGCCCTGTTGCGGCCCAGCTTATACATACTACTCGGCCGTCCTTCAAAACAATAACACAGGTATCGCCTCGTTCCAGCCGATGGCGGGCTTTTTCCCGGTCTATTTCAACGCTTTTTAAATTGTCAATGTCATCGAGAGTGGCGAAACGGATTTCATAGTCTTTGTAATCGCGTGTAATCAGTTTCAGATCGTCGGCTTCAATCAAATAAGCATGATAATAGCGAAACAGCCATTCCGGAAAATGAGATCCGATCGAATACAGGAGATATTCAATTCCCCCGGATTTCACTCCATTTATCAGATTTCTGACTTTATTTTTTATATATCCCGGCATGCTTCACATCAGTCTCTTAACAAAACAATATAATAAAAAAATGGCGGCCAATTCAATAAATGAATGGCCGTCTTTCTTTTCGCGCTCTTTAATCCCGGGTAATCTTTTAATATTTCGCCCTTGTGGCTATTGCTGATTATATTGTTCAATCAAATCCAGCACTTCCTGCTGAGTTGCCAGCCCGTTTCGAAATTCATCTATTTTTCTGTCAATATCGAAACGGAAAACTCTTGGGGCATTAAAATCATAAACATAAGCCGCCATTTCGTTTTCGCTGGCGGTCCCGTATCCCTGGCTGATGCATCCGTTAATGGTTTGCCGTGTATTGTTGTTGGCAATATCATAGTCGGGATTGAAATACTGTTGCGGCGTATACAGCGGCCAGAGAACATATTTGCACATATAATAATCCAGACTGGCCGGATCATCGGAAAGCCCCACGGTTCGCGCCTGGGTGGCATCGGATTCGGTACGACTCCCCCATCCGACCCACTCGGCGGTAGTTATCACGATATCAGGCTTACGGCATTGATTCATCCAGGCCCCGACCGCTTCTCCGGCCGAGAATGCCCGCGCCGGCTCGCCGCTGCCGTTGCAGCTGCTGGCATAAGTGTGCATATTCCTATGCCCGTCATTGAAAGACCCCTGGACGTCATTTTCAAGCTCCGTAATACCGAGGAATGATTTTACGGCGCTGGTCACGCCGGCATAATCCTGCTGGGCGTTGTTGCCATGATTATTAAGATTCGGCATCTTTATATATTTCAGAGCCGGCTGTCCGGTGTAACCGTTGTCATAGACGCCGTTCTTCAAATCTATCAGGCGCCCTGAGTAAGGCGACCTTATTATCGGATAAGGAAGGTACAACAGGCAATTGGTGGTGGGTGACTGCCATTCCGGTCGAATCCAGCCCTGGCCGTTCTGGGGTCCGCTGACAACCGGCCATTCACCCGGACTGTCCATCTGCCGCCGGATTCTTACACCGCTGACATTGGTATGCCCGCTGTTTTGATAATAGGCAACCATATTATTGAAATTGTAGGGGCCATTCCGA
>JBFMFJ010000333.1:0-4438 GCA_040752235.1 Candidatus Zixiibacteriota bacterium
GAATCGGCTCCAGCTCGCACTTCATTTTGGCAATGTCTTCCGGCAGCTCAAAATGAGTGGCCCCCGGTTTCTCCATCTCGGCCAGCTTGAAGGCCTTGCGGATCACTTCGGACGTGATTTTCGGATTTTGGATTGAGGTATTCCACTTAGTAATCGGTCGGAACATGTTGACAATATCGATATTCTGGTGGCTCTCTTTGTGCGTGCGGTCAGATGACCCCTGTCCGGTGATGGCCACAACCGGCGATTTGTCGAGATGAGCGTCGGCCACTCCGGTTATCAGGTTGGTGGCCCCCGGGCCAAGGGTCGAGAGACAAACCCCGGCCTTCCCGGTGAGACGGCCATATACATCTGCCATAAAGGCGGCCCCGGACTCATGGCGTGTTGGAATAAATTTTATAGAAGAGTTCTCCAGTGAAAAAAGGAGATCTTCGGTTTCCTCGCCGGGAACGCCAAAAACATACCTGACACCTTCATTTTCCAGACATTTTACGACCAGATCAGAGACTTTCATATCAACCTCAGTCCAAAAAGTAAAATCCGCTTAGCGGGAACTCAAATAGTCATTCTATAACAACTTAACAGGATAAAGGTTCTCAAATTATACGGTTGACATCATGGCTCTATATCCTTATTTAAACAAAATGCGATCTTTTTCGTTATAAATTTGGCATAAAAAATATTTATTTCCATATCTTTTTTATAGCATGAATTGGGTGGGAGGTCATATGAAAAAACTAATCATATTTATCATTTTCCTCGCGCTTGCCGGATGCTCTTCAGATAAGAAGATTACACAGGTTGAGAACCCAACATCCGTTTTGGGTAATTGGAACGGCAGTGCGGAGTTGATTTACCCGGGGCCCGACGATGCTCCGATATATGATACTGCAGTAATCCTTGAATTGACTCTCAATGAGGATGGCTATTATAGTCTCGTTGGAACTGAGTCTTTTCCAATTGGACCGATGCCAATAGTCGTAGCTGATTATTATGGGACATATAGTATAATAAATGATTCCATTGAATTTATTCCGTATTTGACTGATCGTCCGCCAAAAGAGCCTTATTATCTTGAAGGCAAATATGGTTATGCTCTATTTCATGCGGAGCTGGTTTTTAAACAGATACTGAATCCTGACTCCTGGCCTCAGACACAAACGATTAGACTGACACCCAATATAAATATCTTTACGATTTTCGGACAATAATCATGATATCATCGGATTCGGCTTGTTCGGATTTATATTAAGCTCCTTAATGGCCCTTTGCACTATCCCCGAATCTATTTTCTTTTCCTGCGCCAGCGCATACAATGCCCCCAGGGCAATGTAGCGGGCATCGACCTCAAAGAAATCCCGCAATGCCGCTCTCCCATCGGAACGCCCAAAGCCATCAGTGCCGAGTATTTCATATCGTCCCGGCACCCATGCTGCAATTGCGGCCGGCAGCGCTTTGATATAGTCGCTGGCCGCCACGAAAACACCTTTTTCATTTCCCAGTGCCTGAGTGATATACGGCACTTCCGGCTCCTTATCGGGGTGCAGCATATTCGCACGCCCCGTCATCACGGCATTATAGTACAATTCTTTATAACTTGTCACCGACCAGACATCAGCGGCGATATTATAATTCTCCTCGAGAATCTTCTGCGCTTTAAGTACTTCATTCATAATGGCGCCGCTTCCGAACAAATGCGCTTTGCCCGCGGCATTATTCAATTGGGATGCTTTGAATTTATAGATACCTTTCAGGATGCCTTCTTTGATATGCTCCCCGGCCGGCATAGGCGGCATGTGATAAAATTCATTCATGGCAGTGATATAATAAAAGATGTTCTCCTGCTTCTCGAACATGCGGTAGATACCGTCGCGCACGATAACCGCCAGTTCATAGGCAAAAGCCGGATCATAAGCCTTCAGGTTGGGAACAGGCAGGGCGAGAATGTGGCTGTTGCCGTCCTGATGCTGCAATCCCTCGCCGGATAATGTGGTGCGCCCGGAGGTGCATCCGACCATGAAACCTTTGGCCTGAATATCACCCGCCGCCCAGACCAGATCGCCCACTCTCTGCAAGCCGAACATCGAATAGTACAGGAAAAACGGGAGACAGTTGATGCCGTGTGTGGCATAGGCGGTTCCGGCGGCAATAAATGACGACATCGAGCCGGCTTCGGTGATACCTTCCTCGAGAATTGTTCCGTCCTTACGCTCGTTGTAAAACATGAGAGAATCTTTATCGACCGGCACATAGAGTTGTCCGAGTGACGAGTAGATGCCGAATTTACGGAATAACGATTCCATACCGAAAGTGCGCGCTTCATCGGGCACAATAGGCACAATATATTTGCCGATCTTTTCATCATTCAGGAGTTTCGACAGCATATGCACGAACACCATGGTGGTGGAAACCTCGCGATCAGTGGAGCCTTCATAGTACTCTTCGAACAGTTCCTCTGGCGGTGTTTTGATCGACTCGGCTCTAATGGTCCGCCCCGGCACATATCCTCCGAGCTCTTTACGCCGTTCAAGAAGATACTTTATTTCAGGAGTGTCATCTTCCGGCCGGTAGAAAGGCGCTTCGGAAAGATCTTTGTCGGATATCGGAATACCGAAATGACTGCGGAATTCGCGCAGTTCATCTTCATTGAGTTTTTTCTGTTGATGGGTAATGTTTTTGCCTTCACCGGCTTCGCCCAATCCATACCCCTTGATGGTTTTGGCCAGAATGACGGTCGGCCGTCCTTTATGTTCGAAGGCTGCTTTGTAGGCCGCAAATACTTTGACCGGATCATGGCCGCCGCGTTTTAGTTTATGGAGGTCTTCATCGGAAAGATGCTTGACCATGTCGAGCACTTCCGGATCGCGCCCGAAGAAATCCTTCCTGATATAGGCGCCGTCGGATACCGAATATTTCTGGTACTGACCGTCGGGAGTCTCGCCCATTATCCTGACCAGCTTGCTGTTATGATCTTTTTCCAGCAGGTGATCCCAGTCGGTACCCCAGATTACCTTGATAACATTCCAGCCGGCGCCGGTGAAGATGGCTTCCAGTTCCTGGATAATCTTGCCGTTTCCGCGCACCGGACCGTCCAGACGCTGGAGATTGCAGTTTACAACCCAGATAAGATTATCAAGACGCTCGCGTGAGGCCAGAGTTATAGCACCAAGTGCTTCCGGCTCATCCAGTTCGCCGTCTCCCAGAAAAGCCCACACCTTTTGATCGGTCGGCTTTTTGAGATTACGGTTTTCCAGGTAGCGGTTGAAACGGGCCTGGTAGATCGACATAATCGGCCCGAGACCCATCGAAACGGTGGGGAATTCCCAGAATCCGGGCATCAGCCACGGATGCGGGTATGACGGCAGACCACCGGCCGGTCTCATTTCGCGACGGAAATTTTCGAGATCGGTCTCGCTGAGACGTCCCTCCAGAAAGGCCCGGGCATAGATGCCGGGGGCGGCATGTCCCTGGAAATAAACAATATCGCCGGGATGATTCTCATCGGGAGCACGGAAGAAATGGTTAAAGCCGACTTCATAGAGAGTAGCTGAGGAAGCATAAGTCGAAATGTGCCCCCCGATTCCGCTTTCTTCGCGGTTGGCCCGGACAACCATGGCCATGGCATTCCAGCGGATTATGCTTTTGATACGCCGCTCGATTTCGCGGCTGCCGGGATAGGGCGGCTGGTCATCGGGAGAGATTGTATTAACATACTCGGTTACACCCGGGCGCTGAAGCCCGGCGCCAAGTTCGGCCGCTTTTTCAGAAAGCATTGCCAGCACCTGGCGGACCCGTTCTGCCCCGCCGGTTTCAAAAAGATCATCAAGCGATTCCAGCCACTCCTGATTGACTTCGGCGGTTTCATTTATATCGTCGCCTATATCAGAGTCAATATTTTTATTCTCATCCATTTTAGCGCCTCGTCTATTCGATAAAATTATATCCCATGTTCATATTATAACTATATACGGGCCATATCAATAAAAATTAACATTATAAGAAAGCAATTGAATAGTAAGCACTTCACATTAATTTTCAATGGGCCAATGCAATCATACATTATTCTTATACTGGCACACAATTATAAAAAAAACAGGTCACAATAAACAAAAAGGTAGTAAGATCGCTTTGCAAAACCGGGAGATTTTACCGAATATCAAACCAGGCTGCCTATAATGGCAAATGGCGTCAATAAACGAATAAAAAGCATTGACAAAATATGACAAGCTACTGTATTATATATGCAGATGCAGTCGGCATTTCATTGAAATAAATTTTACTGTAGTATAATTGCATCAAAAATATCTTGTATAGCATTGACTGTTGTCGGTCACCTTTTTGGCAAACATATTATATTCTGATATTATGGAAGCTGTTGGCATTCGATTGCAATCGCCAGAGGAAATTAAGGTCAAATAATCCTTATTATCTTGTGGCA
>JBFMFJ010000334.1:0-4425 GCA_040752235.1 Candidatus Zixiibacteriota bacterium
GCACCGGATTTGCGCATCTTTTCGAGCATATGATGTTCCAGGGTTCGGAGCATCATGATGTTCTTTTCGCCAAAAGCATCGTCAAGTACGGCGGTGTGAACAACGGCTCCACGACTGAGGACCGGACGAATTACTGGGAGAATCTTCCGAGCAATTATCTGGAAAAGGCGCTCTGGCTCGAGGCCGACCGGATGGGGTATCTTCTCCCCTCGATGACCCAGGAACGTCTTGACAACCAGCGCAGTGTCGTGATGAATGAGAAACGGCAGAATTATGATGATCAGCCTTATGGAAAAGTCCGCGATTATATGAGAGGACTCTTATATCCCCCGGAACATCCGTACTCATGGATTCCTATCGGTCGCATGGAGGATCTCGCCGCGGCCTCACTGGAGGATGTCCAGAATTTCTTCAAGATGTACTATACACCGAATAATGCCTCTCTTTGCATTGCCGGTGATTTCGATCCGGCCCAGGCCAAAGAGTGGGTGGAAAAATATTTCGGCCCCATTCCTCCCGGTCCGGCGGTGGAAAGAATCGAAGACTGGGTTCCGGCCCTGAATGAGGAAATCCGGGCGACTGTCGAGGATAAGGTCCAGCTCCCGCGGCTGTATATGGCCTGGCATACCCCCCCATATTTTGCCCCCGGGGATGCCGAGTTCGATCTTCTGGCCGGTGTCATGAGTTCGGGCAAATCATCACGGTTATATAAATCACTGGTGTATGACAAACAAATCGCCCAGGATGTCGCAGTATACCAGGCATCATGTGAGATCGGCAGTACCTTTAATATCACGGTGACCGCCAAAGAAGGACATTCCCTGGAAGAGATCGAAAAAGAGGTCAACCGAATTCTCGATGATATTGCCGTCAACGGTGTTACTCCCGAGGAATTCGAGAGAAGCAGAATCAACTGGGAATCCGGATTTGTCAGAAATCTTCAGACCATCGGAAATTTCGGCGGCCGGGCCGATCGCCTTAATACATATAACGTATATCTCGGTGATCCCGGAAAGGTCCGCTGGGATCGTGACCGCTATGCCGATGCCACTGTCGAAGGCTTAATGTCGTACTATCATAAATATATTCGGCCCGATGCGCGCGTAGTATTATATGTCCTTCCCTATGGGCAATTAGCGGGCGCACAAACCGGAGTCGATATGAACATTGAACCGGTCTCGCAGGCTGATCCCTCATTCACTCCGCCGAACATTCAGCAGACCGAATTATCCAACGGCATGAAACTGTACCTTGTCGAAAATCATAAACTTCCTTTGGTACAAGTTAAGCTGTTGATAAACAGCGGTTGGGCCGCCGACCCGGCCGATCGCCCGGGGGCATCATCGCTGACGGCCGACCTGCTTAATGAGGGCACCAAATCACGCAACGCCATTCAAATATCGGATGAAATACAGGATCTTGGAATTAATCTTGGTACAGGCAGCGGCTGGGATAACAGTTCCGTCGATCTAAATACTCTTACAAAGAATCTTGACCCCGCCATTGACCTGATGGCCGACGTTATTCTGAATCCGACTTTCCCGGAGGATGAACTCCAAAGACTGAAGCAACACTATCTCGGGCAAATTCAGCAGGAATCGATCCAGCCGTTCACGGTGGCATACAAAAGCTTTCTGCGTGAATTGTACGGCGAGGATCATCCTTACGGTCAGCCCTACACCGGTACGGGCACGAAAGAATCAATTGAAGCCATCTCGCGGGATGATATTATAAACTACTATCGTGCGAATTACCTGCCCAATAACAGCGCCGCCATCGTGGTCGGTGATATTACGCTCGATGATGCCAGGGCGAGGCTGGAGAAGGCATTTAAGAAATGGAAACCGGGTGAGGTGGTCACGCATGAAGTGAAAAGAGCCACACCGGTGGATAAAACGAAAATCTTCATTGTTGACAAACCGGGCGCGGCCCAGAGTACGATCATTGTAGGTAATTTAATCGGCTCGCGGAATGATCCCGATTATCTTCCCACCAGTGTTGTCAGTCATATGCTGGGAGGAAGTTCCACGGCACGACTGTATCTGAATCTGCGACAGGATAAAGGATACACTTACGGTTCCTATTCCTTTGCGACCGGCCGGCGAGGACAGGGTGCGTTTGTATCATATGCGCAGGTGCAGACCGATGTAACCGATAAAGCGGTCCTGGAATTTATCAAGGAGATCCGCGGGATGACCGGCGAAATGCCTATCACCGAAACTGAATTAACTGAAAGCAAAAACTATCTCACCATGAGTTTCCCGCAGGATTTCCAGACTCTTGGCGGCGTGGCCGATCAGCTTGCGCGAATCATTACCTATGATTTGCCGATGGATGAATGGGATACCTATATCGGCCAGATAAATGCCGTTGATATTAAGAAAGCCGTAGAGGCCGCTAATAAATGCCTGCATCCGGATCAGCTTGTCATAATGGTTTATGGTGACAAAGAAAAAATTGAGGCTAAAATACGCGACCTGAACCTGGGTGAAATCATATTTTCAAATGTTGAATAATTAGTTCTGATTTATGCAAAAGGGCGGCCGATTTCGGCCGCCTTTTATATTTATTCAATAATAAAAAATATCCACTATCCATATTGTGATAATATTTGACCATTTCAAACAAATTATCAATAATTTGATGCGTAATATAATGATATGACACCAGGAACCCGATAGAATTAAATAAGGCAATACTTCTGCCTTACACCGCAATGTCCGACGAGTTATTGCCGCAGAGATACAAAATTGAGCACACCTGATACTGATAAAATTTGGAAAACTTTCATCGGCCTGCTTGCTAAACATGGCTCCCGAACGGCTGTTACTTCGCCATCAGGAAATATTTCCTTTAAGGAATTGAGGGATTTATCTGAAGAACTTGCCGATCATCTGGGACGTTCCGGCATCGGACCCGGGGATGTAATCGGCCACATGTTCGAAAGCAGGGCCTCTTTCGTTATAGCATTCCTGGCCCTATGCCGTTTGACGGCATCGATTGCATTGGTATCTACTGTTTACCAAAAGCGGGAACTTGAAGCCATAACCGATAAAATCAAACCGCGCGCTTTCCTGTGCGATCAGCAGAACGCAGAAACAATCGGGCACAATATGAATATAGCAGACCGAATTATGATCGGGAATCCTGACTCCGGTTATAATATGGTATTGCTGATTCCGCAATATGAAAGCGGCGTCGGGCCGAAGAATGCCTCAACGTTAAGCCGCGAGCATGATTTCGAATTTCCCGTGGCTCTTATCAAGTTCACATCCGGCTCCACCGGCGAACCGAAAGCGGTTGCACTTTCTGCGAAAAATATCATGGCGGATG
The DNA here is from genome assembly GCA_040752235.1 of Candidatus Zixiibacteriota bacterium. Classification (GTDB taxonomy): domain Bacteria; phylum Zixibacteria; class MSB-5A5; order GN15; family PGXB01; genus PGXB01. Next base: position 3,334 of record JBFMFJ010000334.1, read on the forward strand.
CGGCGAATATTGTGGAGACTCTTGATATCACAGGTGATGATGTCATACTGACCGCCTTGCCCCTGTCGCACTCCTATGGATTTGACCTGGGTGTTCTGCCGCTAATATTTTCCGGGTCGCGGCTAATCATTCATGAACATTTCATCCCCCGGCTCGCCCTCAGGACAATCGTGAATGAGGCGGTTACGATTTTTCCGGGTGTTCCCAGCATGTATCGTTTTTTTGACGGATTGTCATTCGAGCAGCCGCCCGATTTATCGCATATTCGCTATTTTCTTTCATGCACGGCGCCATTGAGCAAAGATATGATTTTCTCGTTCCAGAAAAAATTCGGAATTCCGATTTGCCAGCATTATGGTTCATCAGAAACCGGCGCCACAATCAACCAGATCGTCTCGAAGGTAATGATACACCCTGAGTCGATCGGAGTGGCCATGAAGAATATCATGATTTCAATACTCGATGAGAACGGTCTTCCTGATCCTATTGGGCAAACCGGAGAAGTAGTGGTTTCCGGCGACAATGTCGCCATGGGTTATCTGATGGGTCGGCCCCCGAACAGAAATCCCTTGAAAGAAGGCAAATATTTCACCGGCGATTTGGCATATATAGATGATGGCGGATTCATATACCTCGAGGGACGGATTGACACGATCATCAACGTCGGCGGCAACAAGGTCTCGCCGCAGGAGGTAACCGAGGTGCTGGAAAAACATCCCGCGGTCAAGGAAGCGGTTGCGATGGGAATCCGCGATCACAATAACGAGGAAATTGTCGTAGCGGTTGTTTCGCTGTCCCGGGAGACGGGCGAGAATAATATTATTGACTTCTGTCATGGTAAACTGGCCCCATACAAGATTCCCCGTCGGATCGAATTCAGGGATGAACTTCCGCGGAGTGCATCGGGCAAGATAAAAATTCGACCGGAGGATTACGGATTTTGACCACCAGCGAACTGACAGAAACTGTTATCTCAGTATTGCGGGAATGCTCTCTGGCAGGCAGTCGGCGCGAGATCACCTTAACCGCTCCCCTTGGTATGGATGGGATTGGATTGGATTCTCTGGCTCTGGTTCAATTTATCACCGGTTT
>JBFMFJ010000335.1:0-4413 GCA_040752235.1 Candidatus Zixiibacteriota bacterium
TCAGAGCCGCCTTTTCAATAATTACCTCTTCCTTTTCATCACGCTCTTTCAATCTTACGAGAACCCGGTCATCTTTGGAGGTCGGGATATTTTTGCCGACATAATCGGGCCGAATCGGCAGCTCGCGGTGTCCGCGGTCAATCAGCACCGCCAGTTGAATGGAGCGGGGCCGGCCGAAGTCGATTATGGCATCGAGCGCCGAGCGGATAGTCCGTCCGGTGAATAAGACATCATCAACAAGAATCACATTGCGATCGACAATGTCGAAAAGGATTTCGGTGCGCTGGACTATCGGCTGGGCCAGCCGAGAATGAACGTCATCACGATACAAGTTGATATCAAGGAGCCCGACCGGAATATCAACACCTTCGATCTGCTTGATATGTTCCGATATTCTTTTGGCCAGATCGGCCCCGCGGCGAATTATGCCGATAATGACAAGATTGGCCGCGCCGCTGTTTTTCTCGAGGATTTCGTGGGCGATTCTGGTGGTGGCGCGATTGATTTTCTGCGCATCCATCAGAACCTCAACATTGGACCTGGGCAATTTACCTCCTTATGGTATGAATAATTGTAGTTACATCCATGTTATATAGGAAATCGATTTTATTATTAATTGCCTGAGTAATATCTTCGAAAAGTGATGACATATATTTGCCTTTAGCCGCCTCGCCGGACGACTTTAAAAGGTTAAGTTGGTATGATTATATGAATTATTCGAGGCCGGTCAAGAGTTAAATTATTACCTAAAGTAATTTGTTATATTACTCATTCAATTGATTGAAACTCAGTGAAGTATGGCGACGCCTAGATGTTATTCAGAAGATCGCCCCGGCTTAGATATTTGATTTCTCCAAAGACTTCCTTCTGATAGGCTACCGGATCCGGGGTGGAAAGATAATTCCCGTAATCGACATTGAGGAAAAAGTCTCTTCGAGTCATCACCGATTCGATTCTCCCCTGTTGCAGCGCTATGACCTCATCAGCCAGATCAAAAATAATATCCCCGAAATGCGAAATAATAATCATGCCTATCCCGTTCTGCTTAAGACGCGCAACCAACCCCTTGAATTTATCTATCCCCTGCTGATCCAAACCGCAGGTCGGCTCATCGAAAAAAATGAACTTCGGTTTGAGAGATAATATGGTTCCAAAAGCGAGTTTCCTTTTCTCACCTCCTGAAAGAGTAAAGGGATTGCGGTTGGAGTACTTGTCTTTATCCAGGCCGATCAGGGAATAACACTGCCCGGCAATTTTATCTATGTCATCGAACCCAAGATTCTCGGCACCGAATCGAATTTCTCTGTCTACTGTTTCAAGGAAAAATTGCCTTTCCGGCTGCTGGAAAGACACCGCCAATTTACCCGCCGCAGGCTTGAAACCATCATAGGTTATCTTGCCCGAATCGGGCTTGATAAGCCCCGCCAGCAATTGTATCAAGGTCGTTTTGCCGCTTCCTGACGGCCCGACCAGACCGTATACTTTTCCCGATGTCAGTTTAAGATTAAGGTTGTCAAATAGTCTTCTACCCGGTCCTGATTCATAACTGAATGCGACCGAATCCATTATTATACCGGATTGATTCACAGTATCTGTTATTGCCAGGGGCGAAGAATCGTCCTGGGAATCAGAAGCTGATCGGGATTGAATGCGGTACTTCAAGGGTATATCGATACCGAGAGAACCGCCGGAAACGGCATTCCTGAATATATATTCGGGAGTGTTGTCATATTCGATCTGCCCATCCCTGAAGACAATCATCCGATTGTATGATTCAGCTTCTTCATTGTACTGGGTGATTCGCAGAACGGTCAGATCCTCCTTTTCGGCAAGAAGAAGGTCAATGGCTTTATTAAGCAATCTCTTTCCGGTCTGGTCAAGGTATGAGCCGGGTTCATCAAGTATAAGAATATCAGGCTCGGCCACCATAACGGCGGCGAGAGCAAGCCGCTGCTTCTCCCCTCCGGAAAGGTCGGACGTCAGTTTGTTTCGAAAGTCAATCAATCCGAAAAATTCAAGCATCCTCGTGACCCGCCGGTGCATCTGGTCATGCGGAACGTTCATATTTTCGAGTGAAAAGGCCACCTCGCGCTCGACCGTGGTTGAGACCAACTGGTTATCAGGATTCTGGAAGACCAGCCCCACCTTTCGCTTGAGTTCTTTATTATCTTTATCAATAGAGGGATCCAGCCCGACTACTTTGATCGAACCGGATGTCGGCCGGAGCACTCCGTTGATCAACAGGGCCAATGTAGTCTTCCCGGAACCATTGCTGCCCACAATAACAACCTTTTCCCCTCTTTCAATGTGGAGATTAAGGCTATTCAGGGCTATTGACCCGTTGGGATAAGCAAATGTGACATTTTCGAAACTAATCATAATAAAACCGCCGATGGCTTAGATAACACCATCGGCGGCAATAATCAAGGTAAATAAATCTTAGCCTTTATAGCAAATATCCAACTCGCGGGCTGCTTTGACTTCATTGAGCCGCCGGACCGGTGTCGTATGCGGCGCCGTATGCAGCTTGTCCGGATCGGTTTCAGCTTCCTTCGCAATGTCAATCAGCGTATTCGCGAAATTCTCAAGCGTTTCCCGCGATTCCGTTTCGGTCGGCTCGATCATAAATGCCTCGGGCACGATCAACGGGAAATATACCGTCGGCGCATGGAATCCATAATCAAGCAGGCGCTTGGCCATATCGAGAGCCTTTACCCCCAGTTTTTTCTGGCGGCTGCATGACAGGACAAATTCATGCTGGCAGGATGTTTCATAAGGCATATCGAAGTCATCCTTGAGCAGTGCCCGCAGATAATTGGCGTTCAGGATAGCGTTTTCCGAGACTTCTCTCAGCCCTTTGCCGCCCAATGTCCTGATATAGGCGAAGGCCCGGACATTATTGGCGAAGTTGCCATAAAAAGTATGCAGCCTCCCGATTGATTTCGGGCGGTCATAATCCAGAGCCAGTTTCCCGTTCAATTTAATCACGACCGGCAACGGCAGGAATTGGGCCAATTCCTTTGTGACAGCGACGGCGCCGGCACCCGGCCCTCCACCGCCATGAGGTGTCGAGAAAGTCTTGTGCAGGTTGAAATGGAGAATATCAAAACCGATTTTCCCGGGCTGATAAATGCCGAGCTGCGCATTCAGGTTGGCCCCATCCATATAAAGCAGGGCACCGGCAGCATGCAGTACATCTGCAATCTCCTTGATATTTGACTCAAAGAGACCGACAGTGTTTGGATTGGTCAGCATCATCGCAGCCACATCTTTATCGACTGCGGCTCGGACCGCTTCGGGATCGATAATGCCGTTTTCATTCGATTTTACCTGCACCGTCTCATACCCGGACAGGGTTACCGAAGCCGGATTGGTACCATGGGCCGAGTCGGGAATCAGGATTTTCTTTCTGACATTGCCCTTATCTTTATGATAGGCCCGGATAATCAATAAGCCGGCGAATTCACCCTGGGCCCCGGCCGTCGGCTGAAGCGAAATGGCATCAAAGCCGGATACTTCCTTCAGATACTCACCCAGTTCATACATAATTTGAAGCGCCCCCGAGGCAGTATGACATGGGGCCAGCGGATGCAATCCGGCAAAGCCGGGCAGCGAGGCCGCCTTGTCGTTCATTTTCGGATTGTACTTCATCGTGCATGAGCCAAGCGGATAAAAGCCCTTGTCAATATGATGATTCTTGACCGAAAGGCCGATATAGTGCCGCATCAACTCATTCTCCGCCACTTCGGGTAGAGCGGCATCACTGCGGCGACGATATTTCTCGGGGATAAGGCCGAGGAGTTTTTCCTCCGACTCAGATGTCTCCGGCAACGGGCACCCGACCATTCCCGATGATGATTTGTCGTATATAAGGACTTTATTGTTCATATTACATCAAAACCCGACTGATTAACCCTCCTCAGGCGGAGGCGGGTTTTTCAGTTTCTCTATGGTTTCCTTTATCTTTGTAGAATCTTCGAAATTAGGATAATTCTGCAAAAATGTTTCATAATGTTTGATAGCCGCCGCCGTGTCGCCTTTCTTTCGGAGAGCATAACCCAGCCAGAGCTCGCCATCGATAGCTGAATCGGTGCCCCCGAATTTCTTGATAACATTTTTGAAAAGCCCCATGGCGTCATCGTACTTTTTGTCGCGAAGCAGGATTCCGCCGATACTGAGCATGGCATCGGCCGTTTTGCCTTCGGCATTATCGGGATCGGCATCGATTACCTTCTGATAATACGTCGTGGCTATATCATACATGCCGCGGCTTTCATACTTCTCGCCGATAATGGCGTTGATTTCAACCGTGGCATTGGTATCGGCCATCCGGAGATAGTCGGCCAGGGTTCCGATATCATTAAGATAGTCATTGACCGTCTTGATGAAATCTTCCGCCGGCAGGAATCCTCC
>JBFMFJ010000336.1:0-4411 GCA_040752235.1 Candidatus Zixiibacteriota bacterium
CCTCTCGTCTATATTATATAATGAATCAGAATTTCCGATAATGCCATTTTATAATATCGCCGTCATTGGTGATATGTTTGTCCGAGGCCACCCGGCCCATGGTATCATTGACCGAATACATCCAGCCGTATTTGCTGCTAATGGCAATGGAGTCAATGCCCTGCACGAAGTTTCCTTCGATACTCGAAATATAATCGACGGCATGTTCTCTTTGCGTCAATTCAAAAACCGATTTCCCGCTTTCTCCATTTAATACAATGACCAGGCTGTCCACCGGTGCGGGATTATTCTTGTCCGCGGAATCGGCTTCGTTTTCCTTGCCGCACCCTCCGCATACAAATAAAGTCAAGACAGCACAGGCGATCATCAAATAACGAATTACAAATCTCAGCATAACTGTTCTCCAAAATATCTCATACGCCGGATTTACTAAAATATGCGATTTAAACAAGAATGTCAAAAGGAATGGTGGCCGGAATACGGTTTGATCCTTTGGACGATTTTTCATATAAGGTCCGCAACATTTTTCACATAGCCAGGTCAAACTAAGTGAATGGGTCATAATGAAAAAAATGACAGACGAAACAAAAAAGGCCGAAATCCGTATCTGACAAACAGAACAGCAAGAAAATATTAACCTGTTATATAGAGAGTAAAAAGATGGTCAAGAAAATTCTCCTGATATTTGTGATCCTGGCTGTAATTGCCGCCATACTCTTTTTTGCCCTGAGCGGCAATGCAAGCAAAACCGATGACAAGAAAATAATCAAGGTTGAAAAGGGCACAATTATCGATAAAGCTCTCGCCGTGGGGAAAATTGAACCACGACAGGAAACCTCGGTTAAATCCAAAATTTCGGGTATCGTCAAAAAAATCTTCGTGGAAGTTGGCGATTATGTCAAAGTCGGTGACCCGCTTATAGATGTCGCACCTGACCCGACACCGATAGAATTCGCAACCGCCAAAAGAAATGTCGAAATCTTCCAGGTCGCCTACGATAACGCCAAACTCGAATATGATCGCTTCCAGACTCTTCTCAATAAAGAGCTTATATCCGACCAGGAATTCGAAAGCAAAAAGGCAACCTTTGAGGAAGCCCGGCTCAGACTTCAACTGGCTCAGGAACAGCTTGACCTGATTCAATCGGGTAAAACCCAGATTGCCGATCTGAAAGTTGACAATATTATTAAATCTCAGGTTAACGGTATGGTCCTGCAGAAGCTGGTCGAAGAAGGCGATCCGGTGGTCCCGCTGACATCATATCAGGCCGGCACCGATTTGATGACACTGGCCTATATGGAAGACCTGATTTTCAAGGGAACGGTCGATGAAATCGATGTCGGGAAACTGAAAGTGGGCATGATAGCCGAAATTAAAGTCGGGGCTCTTCCCAAAGATACCGTTCTCGGCGAGGTTCTCAGAATATCACCGAAAGCGCGGCTTGATCAGGGTTCGACGGTGTTCGAGGTCGAGATCAGGCTGACAGATATGGGCAGCAAGCTTCTTCGGGCCGGTTATTCGGCCAATGCCGATGTTATTATCAATAAAAAAGACAGTATCCTGATTATCCCGGAAAGACTGATAGAGTTTGTCAATGATACCGCCTATGTTGAAGTTCATGACAGCCTTGGCGATACCAACCGGCTGGCGATCGAGGTCGGGCTTTCCGACGGAATCAATATAGAGGTGTTATCGGGACTCGCCGAAGGCGATATGCTGGTCGAACGTCCGCCGAAGGAGATCGAATAGGATGCTTCCTCTCCTGTCCATCAAGCAGTTCCTCCGCGATATGCGCAACCAGAAACTGCGAACATTTATGACCATGTTCGGAATTCTCTGGGGAACGGCGGCGGTGATATTGCTTCTTGGCTTCGGCACCGGACTTTACAAAGCCCAGATGAAAAGTTTCCATGGATTGGGCGAAAATATCAGCATTATCTGGCCCGGGCTGACATCACAACCATGGAAAGGTCTTCCCCGCGGTCGTCGCGTCCTGTTCACCGAAGATGATGTGGCCAAAATAAAAGCCTCAGTTCCATCCATAATGAGAATCTCTCCTGAATACGCCCGTGGAAGCGTCCCGATGAAGACCGGCAAGAATAATCTGGTAGCCCGGGTGGCCGGTGTCTGGCCGGAATTTTGTGAAATGCGAAGTCTGATCCCGCAACAGGGAGGGCGTTTTATTAATGCTCTTGATATGGTCGAGAAGAAACGAGTTGTCTTTCTCGGCAACCGGCTGGCCGAAAGATTATTCGGCCAGGGAGACCATGTCGGCAAGGTCTTCATGATTAACAACGTCCCCTTTACCGTAATAGGAATTATGACTGAAAAGGATCAGAACTCATCTTATTCGGGACGCGATTACAATCACGCCTGGATACCGGCCTCGACATTCCGAACCATGTGGTCCAACCGCTACCCTCAGAATATGATAGTCCAGGCCCCGAAGCCGAATATGATGGGCAGAATCAAGCAGGAAATAAAAAACGTCCTCAGTGCCAAATACAGTTTCGACCCCAAGGATACCGAGGCATTGATGATCTGGGACACGACTGAAGGTTTTAAGTTTTTTGCGACGTTTTTCCTGGCTTTTCGAGCATTTCTGGTCGGTATCGGATGCATGACTCTTATCACCGGCGGAATCGGTGTCAGCAATATTATGAATGTCGTGCTGGAAGAACGGACCAAGGAAATCGGCATTAAAATGGCTATGGGCGCGAAGAAGAGAGTTATTATGGCACAATTCATGTTCGAGACAATCTTGCTGACCGCCATTGGAGGCAGTCTGGGATTCCTGATCGCCTTTGGTTTGATGAAAGCCATTCCGCCGGGCATGACCGAGGAAATCGGCGAACCGACCATAACCATGTCCGGGGCGCTGCTGGCCATAGGCATTGTCGGCCTTATCGCCCTTGTCTCCGGCTTTTTTCCGGCTCGCAGAGCCGCCAACCTGGAACCTGTGAAGGCACTGAAATTATTTTAGGTACATTATGCGTCCATCGATTCTATATAACATCTTCGTTCGGGATTTCCGAAAACAGCGGAAACGAATGATTCTCACCCTGGTGGCTATCCTCTGGGGAACGATGTCGATCATGATGCTTCTCGGATTCGGCGAAGGATTAAAAGTACAGTTCATGAAAGGAACGAGCGGTCTGGGCGATGGAATCGTCATCATGTGGGGCGGTCAAACCTCAATCGCGCATGAAGGCTTCGGCAAGGGGCGCCGGATTCCGCTCTATGAGAGCGATATCGAATACCTCAGGAAAAATATGCCGGAACTCAGGGAAGTCGCGGGTGAATATATCCGCTGGTCGGTGGAAATCAACTATAACGATAAAATCCTCAGTGAAAGAATCAATGGGGTCTTCCCGGTTTATCGTGATTTGCGTAATATGATTCCGGAACCGGGCGGGAGATTTATCAACAAACTGGATATGGACATGAAACGCCGGGTGGCATTCCTCGGAGATGGTGTCAAGAACCGGCTTTTCGGAGAAAAAGATGCCATCGGGGAAACCATTTACATTCAAAAGATCCCCTTTAAGGTTATCGGCGTCATGAGGCACAAGGTACAGATGAACAGCTATCAGGGTCAGGATGAGGATGTCATCGTCATGCCGGCCACAACCTTCGTCAGCATTTTCGGCGATCCCTATCTGGATAACATCATCTATCGGCCCGTTGAACTGGAAAATACCAAAGCGGTTGAAAAAAGAGTTTTCGAAGTAATGGGAGCGAGGTACAAATTCGATCCCAAAGACGACCGGGCTCTGTCATTCTGGGATGTTGTCGAAACAAATCGCATTACCCATAATATTCTTTTCGGAATCGAGATTTTCCTTGGGATCATCGGGGCTTTAACCCTGTTGATTGCCAGTGTCGGCGTGGCCAATATCATGTATGTTTCGATCAAGGAAAGAACGCGCGAAATCGGTGTCAAGATGGCGGTCGGAGGTCGGCGCATTTACATTATCGGCCAATTCCTTATGGAGGCCCTGGGAATAACCTTCTTCGGTGGCTTTCTTGGAATTGCGATTACTTTTGTTATAACGGAGGTATTCAAGAAGATCCCTATAGATAATGAGGCTTTCGAACTGCTCGGCAGACCGACCATATCATTTGAAATAGGTCTTATAGTGGTTTTGATTCTTGGCATTATGGGTTTGCTTTCCGGATTGTTCCCGGCCCTGAAAGCAGCATCGATTAATCCGGTCGAGGCATTAAGATATGAATAAATTTTCTTGAGCATACAGGTGTGATTATGATTCAGATGAATAAAATCAGAAAAATCTATAATACCGGCAAGGTGGTTTTCGAGGCCCTAAAAGGTATTGATCTTGAAGTCAAAGATAATGAATATATTGCCATCATGGGACCCTCGGGATCCGGCAAATCCACTTTGATGAAT
>JBFMFJ010000337.1:0-4390 GCA_040752235.1 Candidatus Zixiibacteriota bacterium
TTGGCGATACGGGTGCGATCCTCGAGTGAGACATAGCTGTCATTTTCGCGAGTCATGACAACCTCGAAAATTTTCTCCTTGCGTATAATCTTCGCCAGTCTCTTGGCGATATCAAGAACGATTTCTTTTTCCTGAGTTTTCTTAAGTCCGATAGCGCCAAAGTCGGTGCCGCCATGCCCGGCATCAATAACAATTTTATCGATTTTGTCATCCGGGCCGACCTTATCAACCTTACTTTGCACTATCGGTGCCGCGGCGGTTGTGTCGATCATTGATATCTGGATCCGTGGCGGGTTGGCCTGGAAACGATGCGTATATTTCCCGATCGGCTGGCGCAATCGCAGTGAAATCTGGGCCGCCTCCTCGAACTGCGAGACGCTGATATCTCTCAAATATTTATTATTGCGGCGGCTTAGAATCTGTCTCTGGTTGACTGTCCCGCCCGGCACCGTCACATTCAACCAGTTGCCTTCGGAGACATAGATTTCATACTCTTTAGGGCCGGTGACAAAAATCTCGATAAGCAGCCCGTTGGCCTTTGGTGATAAGGACAGGTCGGTTATGCTGTACCAATCCGAGTCAATTCTTATGCTGCTCGAGCCCTCATCCCATGTGATCAACTCCGGGCGGATAACATCGAATAGCGGAAGAAACAGCGGCGCCGGAACATATAGCGCGCCCTGACGTGTGCGGACAGGATAGGTGAGATTTTTGACCGAATCATCAATCCTGATGTAAGGCGAACCTATGTAAAAGATAACCCGGTGTCCTTCGGTCTCAAGCGCCGCCGAAATACCGACAATATCCCAGTTGATGCGCTCGCCGAGAATTTCAGCCAGTTGCGATATCGAGAAGTATTCGGTATTGAATTCCTCGAAAGAATCGATTTTCTCGAGGCCGCCGGAAAGCTTTACAGTCATATCCGATGCCTCGGTTAACGCGAATGATAATAAAATTATTAAAGTCGGAATCAGTAGTCTTTTCATGAATGTCTCGTTATAATTTTTTGCGATGTGCCCTTTCAATGGTTCGGTCGGCCTCGCGTTTGGCAATCTGCTCCCGTTTGTCATATTTTTTACGCCCGCGGGCCGTGGCCAGTTCGATTTTTACACGCGGTCCCTTGAAGTATATGCGAAGCGGCACCAGCGTAAAGCCCTTTTCATTAACAGCCGCGAGAAGACGCCTGATTTCCTTTTTGTGGAGCAAAAGTCGGCGCGGCCTCAAAGGATCATGGCCGTCCTTGCCTGAAAACTCATAGGGAGAAATATGAAGATGGTGTAAAATTACCTCACCATTCTCGATGGAAGCATAGCTGTCAGACAGATTTACCTTGCCGGCGCGAAGCGATTTTACTTCGCTGCCCATCAACTCAATCCCGGCCTCGCGTTTTTCGATTATCTCATAATCGCGAAAGGCCTTACGATTGGTGATAATATTCCGTTCTTTGGACTTTTCTTCAACCATTTCAGCCAATATAGATTTATACCTTAGCGGTTGCAATTAAATTGTTGTTTTCATAATATATTAGCAGTTGTATATGAGAAAATGATATGAAAGTTGCGTTATTTCAAAACTCTCCGGTATTCGGCGAAATCGAGAAAAATGTCGATTCGGTGCTTGCCGCCGTCAAAGATCGCGAATATGATCTTCTTGTTCTGCCCGAGCTTTTCGCGACCGGATATCAGTTTGTCAGCGTCGATGAAGCCCGGACTCTGGCCGATATAGCCGGTCATGGCTACACCTTTCAGAAAATGAGAGAGTTGGCCGCTGCAAAGAAAGCGCTTATCGTGTACGGTTTTCCGGAACTTGACAAAGGACGGCTGTTCAATTCCTCAATAGCGGTCAAGCCGGACGGCGATTTTCATATTTATCGGAAAATACATCTTTTCAATACCGAAAAAGAGATTTTCGAGCCGGGACAGGACGGATTTTCCGTTTTTGATTTTGATGGCGCGAAAATCGGGATGATGATTTGTTTTGACTGGCGTTTCCCGGAAGCGGCCCGCCGGCTGGCTCTTGACGGTGCCCAGATAATCTGTCACCCCTCCAATCTTGTTCTGCCGCACTGCCCTGACGCCATGATTACCCGGGCATTGGAGAACAATGTTTTTACAATTACTTGTGATAGAATCGGCACCGAGAACCGAATCGGGCAGCCGCTGACATTTATCGGAAAATCGCGAATTATTGGGCCGGATGGGCGGATTTTGGGCCAGTTGGGCAGTACGGGGACAGGCTTTCTGGAGGCCGAAATCGACCCGCAAGACGCTGATAATAAACAAATTACACCTCGTAATGAGATATTTTCGGACCGGCGCCCGGAGTTCTACTAAGTTTTTAAAACAAGAACTTCAAATTCCAATTCAATAATCTTTTGAGGCAGACTCCGCTGTTTTTCTCAATAATTGTTCAGTTCTGCCGATAGAGAAAAAAGAGAAAAGTTGAAAAGGGTGGTGTTATGAGTTTGAGTGAGAAAGTGAAAACATCAAGAGTATTAGTAATTGATGATGAGCCTCAGGTTACCGAAATAATCGAGGCTTTCCTTACGAATGCCGGCCATGAGGTGGTCGTTGCCAATACCGCCAACGACGGTCTCCGTAAGGCACACGAGAAAAGACCGGATGTTATTCTGCTCGATATCATGATGCCCGATTCCGACGGTTACAGTATCTGTAATGAGCTGAAAAGCAATCCGCCGACAGCAGATATCCCGGTAGTGTTTTTGACCGGCAAGGATCGCTCCGACGACCAGGGGCGTTCATTTAAGGTCGGCGGCGATATGTTTATTAAAAAGCCGTTTTCGTGCGAAAGACTTCTTGAAATCATCAACATAATTCTGATGTCGACCGCGAAACATTAAAGGTATTTTTTTTGTTGACTTTATTGTGCGGCGCACTATATTTATATTATCAAACAGGTATCGGCGTCAATGCGAATAATCAAGCGATATAAGAACCGGCGTCTTTATGATACCGAGAGAAAAGAATATATAACTCATAATGAGTTGCGCCATATAATACGTTTGCGTCTGCCGTTTCGGATAATCGACAGTGAAACCGAAGCGGATATAACGCTGGCCGTCCTCAGCCAACTTCTTGTGGGAGAAGTGGGAAAGTGGAAGGATATCAAGGAATCTAAAGATATTTTGATAGAAGTCATTAATAGAGGAGGTGAAAAGTCCATGTCGATACTAAGAAACACATTTCTGGCGTCAATCGGCATCTACAATCTGACCAAGAAAAAAGCCGAGGAGATTATTGATTCTCTGATCAAGGCGGGTCAGATTTCGCAGTCCGACCGGAAGCAGGCCATTATGGAACTCCTGGACAGGGCCGAGGAATCGACGGCGAAAATGAAAGACAAAATAGTCAAAGAGACTTCCGGAATTCAGAAGGAGGCCGGAAAGGTTCTCGACAAAATCAAACAGGCAGTCGATAAGATGCCGCAGAAGAAAATCATGGCGGAACTGGAACGTCTCAATAAGAAAGTCGATGAACTGACTCAGAAACTGGAAAAAAAGGGTAAATAACAACCGCCCGAAATAACGATTAAAATGGCAGATTCCCTGCCATTTTTTTTATGTTCTACAGTTAATACGCCACGAAATATTTTGAAAAATGGCGTCTCAGCCTTAAATTAGTGGTCATGGAAAAGTTAAATCTACTCGGGGTGTCATTATCCGAGCTGGAACGGCTGATATCGGATATGGGGGAGAAGGCATATAAAGGACGCCAGCTTTTTAAATGGTTCTATAATCTACTCGAAAGTGATTTTGACGCCATGACGGACCTGTCTGTTAAGTTGCGAAAGAAGCTGTCCGAGAAATATTTTTTCCGGGGGCTTGAGGCGGCCGAAACCGCGATATCGACAGACGGGACCGAAAAGTACTTATTTCGCTTGAGTGACGGCATTTTAATTGAGTCGGTTCTGATTCCGGATGGCCAGAAACGGACGGTCTGCATTTCCAGCCAGGCAGGATGTCCCCTGAATTGCTCGTTCTGTGCCACCGGCCGGATGGGTTTCGGGCGCGATCTGACGGTCGGAGAGATTGTCGGACAATTACTTTTCTTAAGGCAAAAATACGGCGAAGAAGCCTTTCGCAATATTGTCTATATGGGCATGGGCGAGCCGCTGCTCAATTACGAGAACGTTATCAAATCGGTGGAGATAGTTTCTTCGGAATTGGGATTGTCGGTTTCAGCCAAGAAAATTACGATTTCAACGGTTGGTATCGTGCCGCAGATCTATGCCCTGGCCGATTCGGACCTGAAAGTCAACCTGGCGATTTCGCTGCATGCCGCCGATGACGAGAAACGGCGCCAGATTATGCCGATCGCCCGAAAATACGGCCTGGATGAATTGATGGAGGCGGCCCGGTATTTCGCGGGAC